>CBIHME010000199.1:0-1532 GCA_966210965.1 uncultured bacterium | reverse complement strand
ATAATAAATATATTCGTGCAAATTTGCCGAAAGCATTCCGCGTAAAACGCGTTTAACTATTAGGAGCGTAAAGGTTGAATCTGGTCACCAATGCAATTGGCGATTTTTTCGGCGCCCTGTTTGGAAATTTCATGATGATCGTGCTGCTCATCGTAGCGATCATCCTGCTGTTCAAGTCGGTCAAGATCGTTCCCCACAAGACGACGTATGTCATCGAACGGTTGGGAAAGTACCACCGCACACTGCAGGCGGGCATGCATATAATCATCCCCTTCATCGACAGAATCGCCCACGAGGTTGACCTGGAGCAATTCCAGATCAGCGTCGAGGCCAATGTCAAAACTGTCGAGGACCAGTTTATCGTTTTGCCAGTCACCGTATTCTACCGAGTGATACCCAGTCAGTCACATGACTCGGTGTACGAAGTGGACGATCCGGAGGCGGCAATCAATTCGCTGATTCAAAGCGAAGTCAAGACGACTGCATCGGGTATGACGCTCAAGGGAATTTTTGATGCTCGCGAAAGTATCAAGGTTGCCGTCGAGCAGACGCTGGCGCATGAAATCACCAGCTACGGCTATGAAGTGCGGAATGTCATCATCGACAATCCGAAAGTGCCGGATGATTTGCAGTCAGCATTCAACAACGTCACAATCGCACAGCAGAAACAGCGCGCTGCGACCGCCGAGGCTGAGGCGCTGCTCATTAAGAGCATCGGCGAAGCAAAGGCCGAGGGTGAGTCTCTTATTATTAAGGGAAAGTCCTACAAGCAGTTCAGGCAAGATGTCGCCGAAGGCAATGCCGAGTCGATCAAGACGATGGTTGGAGATACCAATCTCTCGCCAGAGTCTGCCATGCAGCTGCTTGCGGTGATTGACGCGAACGACGCCGTCCGCGATGCCGCCGGCAAGGGTGCGACCGTTGTTGTTGCTACGGGCAACGCGTCCGACAGCATGCTGAGTCTCTTGCCTACGCGCCGTTAAACACCCCTTCTACACGGAAAGCGCCCTCATCGATTAATCGATGAGGGCATTTTTCATTCTGTACGATGGTAATTACTGGTTGCCGCCTGATTTGCCATTGCTGGCAACATAGCTGACACATTCACCTTGGTTTTTGAATGTCATGCCAGTAAAGGTTTTGTATCCGTTATTTTTGCAAGAATCTTTAGTAGTTGGATATGTAGGGCAAGGCGTTACCTGTGCCTGGTTTTGAACGTTTGCATTATTATTGTCACGGACGATCTGTCGGACTCGTTCACAATCATAATTATTCGGCGCACCTGGGATGAACGCGATATCCAGGGCGTTTGTTCCCCATGAGTTACCGCTGAATGTGAAATCGGTATTTGCAACGATCACAAACCCTCGCGTTTCATTAACGTAATTGTCGTTGATCGTCCCGGTTGCAAAATCATTGATATACGCTGGCTGGCGCAAATTATTGAATGTATTGTCGTTGATCGTGACGTTACTGACCGTGCTAACTTCTAGCGCGCGACTCACCTCAGGATCGCCCAATACGTATTGGCC
>CBIHME010000198.1:0-1533 GCA_966210965.1 uncultured bacterium | reverse complement strand
CCAGTGATGATGACACGCATAGTGCCTCCTGTTCTAATCCGATTTCTAATCCGATTTTTAATCCAATGGCTCTGATGCTAGATGAAGATTTTTTGGGACAAGATTCTACATGAAGCGAACATTGTGCAAACACTTTTCGTTCCACCAGTCAATTCTGTCTTTGTAGAATATCATTGAGAGGTCGAGAGTGTCAAGGCTTTGTACAATGTGAAGGGCGCATACCTTGCACAAAAATTGCAAAATGTATGAACGCTACCTTGACATGTGCAAAACCGAGTGATAGTCTCCTGAGCACTTTTGAGCAATGTATTGTACCGGCTGATGGGCTCATTAGGAACTTAGCCACTCGTCTTAATGCGCTGGATTTATTCAGGGAGCGATTGATGCAGCTAGAGACTCACGCTTGGGAAAGTGCGCTCTTGTCACGTGCCCATGAAGCTGGTCATAACGACCATTATTATGTACAGTCACGGTTTAGCGCAGAGTTGCTAGAACGTGCCTATCTTTACTGCGAAGCTGCGACCGCTTTTCACAGCAAGTCGTTCTACTTGGCGTCGAAACTGTTGCCGCTGGAAAAGCGCCGAGCGGTGCAGGCTTTGTACGCATTCTGTCGTGAGACTGATGACCTTGTAGACTGTAGGGATGGAGAGCGACAAAGCCTGCTTGACCTTTGGAGAGACAAAGTAATGTCATCCACGCCGCCAGAAGACGACTTCATCGTAGTCGCATGGGCAGATGCCAGGACAAGATATGGTATCCCGAACCGCTATGCCGAACAACTGATCGAAGGTGTCGCGCAAGATTTAGCTCCGCGGCGTTTTCAGACGTTTGAAGATCTGGCGGCGTATAGCTACGACGTTGCTTCAACGGTTGGGTTAATGAGCATGCACATCATTGGCTATTCTTCACCTGATGCGATGCGATACGCAATCAAGTTGGGCGTTGCGCTTCAGATTACCAATATTCTGCGCGATGTTGCCGAGGATCTGTTAGCCGGTCGTGTCTATTTACCCAGCGAGGAACTGCAAGCGTTCAACATTGCCGATGGCGACTTGGCGGCTGGTATGGTCAGCCCGCGCTGGCGTGACTTTATGCGCTTTCAAATCGAGCGCAACCGGCGGCTCTATACTGAAGCCATGCCTGGAATTGCGTTGCTTGACGCTGATGGTCGCTTTGCCATTGCTGCGGCTGCCAACCTTTATCAGGGAATTCTGGTGGACATAGAGCGGAATGACTATGATGTCTTCTCTCGCCGCGCACATGTATCCATGCTGGGCAAGCTCATTCGCTTACCCAGCATCTGGTGGCTATCCCGACGAGTCACAATGACAGTACATACCCCTCTCACAGAGGTTCGCTAGTAGGTGTAGTAGGGGGGAATATGATAGGCGGTGTGTACCTCGATGTTATGCGAACTATTCAAATGCTGAAATGCCAGTGAGGTCGCGGCCAATGATCAATTTCTGGATTTGGCTTGTACCTTCGTATAGGCTAGCAACACGACAGTCTCGCCAGAGTCTTTCAGGAATATAC
>CBIHME010000197.1:0-1540 GCA_966210965.1 uncultured bacterium | reverse complement strand
CGCCACGGGTGACATACTCGAAGCAGAAAAGCGCATAGAAGAAATCGCCAAGGACCTTGTGCGCCATTATATTCGCCAGGTGCTTATCAGTGGCTTTAAAGCGCAAGTAGTGTGTCACAGCAAGCAGGCTGCCATTCACTACGCCACTTATATCCGCTCCGCACTCGATGCCAGCCTTAAAGAAGAATTGGCGAAGCCAGAACGCAATAACGAACTTCTTGAGCGCTTGGCAATTGTCGATTTGGCGGTAATTATCTCTTCCGACGGCACCAATGAAAAAGCCGTATTCAAAGAGGCACGCAAGCGCGCTCGCGAGCTCCACGCCGTCGAAAACTTTAAAAAGAAGTTCGACTTAGCCAAACCCGAAACCGGCATGGCCTTTCTAATTGTGTGCGATATGTTGCTAACCGGCTTTGATGCGCCGGTTGAGCAGGTGATGTATATCGACAAAAAATTAAAAGAGCACAATTTGTTGCAAACCATTGCGCGCGTAAACCGTACCTACAAAGATAAAACGGTAGGTTATGTGGTGGATTACATAGGCCTGACTGAAAACTTAAAAGAGGCGCTTACTCTGTATGCAGCCGACGACCGAGACGACATTCTTGCCAGCTTTAAAGATATTGAAAGCGAAATACCGGTATTACAAAGCCGCTTTCGGCAATTGATTCAACTGTTTGAAGACAAAGGCGTTGGTCAGATTGAAGCTTTAGTAAAACAGAAGCTAGGCAGCGATGCCGAACGCTACAAGACCACCGAAGCAGCGGTAAGCCTGTTGGAAGATATAAAAACCCGTGACAGTTTTAACGTGTATCTTAAAAAGTTTATGGGCAGTATGGATATAGTGCTGCCCAACCGCATGGCTGACCCATTCAAAATACCCATGTATCAATTCGCCCACATTCAAGCCAAGGCCCGCGAACGTTACAAAGACGATTCCATTAATATTGCCGGTGCAGGAGCCAAGGTACGCAAACTGGTGAGCGAGCATTTAATTAGTTTAGGCATAAACCCCAAAGTACCGCCGGTGGAATTGTTTTCCAGCAAGTTCATTCAGCAAGTCAATCAAAACAAAGACCCACGTGCAGTCGCCAGCGAAATGGAACACGCCGTGCGCAAACACTGCAAGGTAAATGAAGCTGACGACCCCGTGTTGCATAAACGTTTTAGCGAGAAGCTTGAAGAAATCGTTAAAAAATACAATGAAAGCTGGGAGCAAATGGTGCTGGCGTTAACGGATTTACGTGCAGAGATTGACCGGGGTCGCACCAACGCCAAAGATAAAGGGCCCTTCTTTGATTTAATTGCAGACATTACCTTTGGTAAGAGCATACCGCAGGAAAGAGAAACCGTCATTCAAACCCTGACCATCAAAATACTGGAATTATTAGCCGAAGATATTCGCAGCCTAAACTTTTGGGAAAGACCCGTACAAGTGAGTGAACTGGAAGGTAAAATTCGCCGCGTGATCATTTTAAGCAAAGACACCGATATGCGCAGCAAAACCGATTTGATCGTCACCGAAGTGTTGGCACTGGCC
>CBIHME010000196.1:0-1544 GCA_966210965.1 uncultured bacterium | reverse complement strand
ATTATCAATAATGCGCTTCGTATCATTAAGAAGGTATACAAAGACGAGATTGATCTGTCAAAGATCCCGCTTGATGATGTGAAGACATACGAGCTATTTCAGCGCGGTGACACGACCGGCGTGTTCCAGCTTGAATCCGCTGGTATGAAGCGCTACCTTCGTGAACTCAAGCCAACTGTATTTGAGGATATTATCGCCATGGTGGCACTCTATCGTCCTGGTCCGATGCAGTTTATTGACAGCTTTATTAAGCGTAAGCATGGCCAGGAAGAGATCACCTATCTTGATAAGGGTATGGAGAACTCGCTCAAGAGTACGTATGGTATTTTGGTGTACCAAGAACAGTTTATGCAGATTTCCAAGGAATGGTCCGGGTTTACCGGTGGTCAGGCGGATACGCTTCGTAAGGCCGTGGGTAAGAAAAAGATTGACCTTATGCGTAAGGTGAAGGTGGATTTCGTAGAAGGCGCTATTAAGACGAGTGGCGCTAAAAAAGAAGTTGCAGAAAAGTTCTGGGACCAGCTGGAAGAATTTGCGAATTACTGTTTCAATAAGTCACACGCCGCATGCTATGGTCTGGTTTCTTACTGGACGGCATATTTAAAGGCGCATTACCCAGACGCGTTTATGGCCGCTCTCATGACCAGTGATCAAGACGATATCGAGCGCCTAGCGATTGAGATTACCGAATGTAAGCACATGGGTATTACAGTACTTTCGCCAGACGTGAATGAATCGTTCGTCGAATTTGCAATTGTGCCGAATGAGAATACGATTCGCTTCGGTATGGCGGCTATTAAGGGTGTTGGTGTCGGAGCGGTTGAAGAGATCCTTCGTGCCCGAGAAGACGGAAAATTTGCCGGAATTGAGGATTTTGCCAAGCGCGTATCTACGAGCAAGTTTAACAAAAAAGCTTGGGATTCACTTATTAAATCTGGTGGATTTGATGCCATGGGTGACCGTTCGGATCTGCTGTATAATCTCGAGACGATCCAGGCGTTTGCTAGTAAAGTGCAAAAAGAAGCACTCAGTGGCCAGACTGACCTTTTTGGCGGCTTGGAGGATAGTGCGAGTATACAGCCGACAGTAACTATGCAGGCAGCACCGGCTAAGCATACTGAGAAAGAACGTCTTACATGGGAGCGTGAGCTGCTGGGCCTGTATATTAGTGCTCATCCGCTTGATAACTATGATGCGTATTTTGAAGAGCAGACAATCCCACTTAGTCGCATGACGGCGGATGTTGATGGCAAGAAAGCAACCATTGGTGGACTCGTCAGTACGGTACGTACTATCATTACCAAATCTGGTACCAAAATGGCGTTTGTCGGTATCGAAGACAAGACGGCTGAGGGCGAAGTAATTATCTTCCCGAATTTATACGAACAGGTTGGTGCGAAGTTGGTGCAGGATGCAGTCATTCGTGTTACTGGAAAGATGAGTGCTCGTGATCGTGACGGCAACTTAGGAACTGAAGCTAAAATGATCGCCGACGAGGTGGTTGAGGTAACCGATCAAGAGCTACGTGAATATGAATCGACCGG
>CBIHME010000195.1:0-1546 GCA_966210965.1 uncultured bacterium | reverse complement strand
GTCGATAGTAACATCAGGTATATCGAGCGAAATGGTGGTTCTAATGCTAGCGCGGTCGCTATCGACCCAAAGACGGGTGAATTGCGCGCTTTGATAGGTAGTGCGGATTGGACGAATGAAGAATGGGGTAAGGTGAATATGGTGACGACAGATCGTCAGCCTGGTTCTAGCTTCAAGCCGATTTATTACGCCGAAGCGCTTGCGCAGGGGATTGTGACGCCGGCGACCATACTTGAAGATGTGCCGACGAATTTTAATGGCTATAAACCGCTTAATGCAAGCCGCACTTTTAGTGGAAACGTGTCGCTGCGTAATGCGATTAGTCGATCGCTGAACATCCCGTCGGTAAAAGTTATGCAGCAATTAGGTGTTGAGGAGTCGGTGATCGCAGCAAAGCGCATGGGTATCGATATTGACGACAAGACAGATTACGGACTGTCTTTGGCGCTTGGTTCAGTAGAGGCATCTTTGCTTGAAATGACAAATGCATATGCAGGTTTTGCGAATCAAGGCCAACAATTTAGCCCTGTTTTGATCAAGCAGATTAATAACAAGTTCGACAAAGCGATATTTGTTGCAAAGCAGGAAAAACCTAAAGAAGTGCAGACGAAACAAGGGTCATATCTTATTTCGAGTATCTTATCGGATGCAAATGCCCGCGCGCCTATTTTTGGCTCGTCGCTGACTGTACCGGGTAGGACTGCAGCGGTAAAGACGGGAACGACCGACAACAGTCGTGACGCCTGGACAATTGGTTACACGCCACAGCTCGCGATTGGGGTATGGGTAGGCAATAACAATAATGAGATCATGCAAAATGGTGGCTCGACGATGGCTGGTCCGATCTGGGTTCGTGCAATGCAGCGCACGCTAGCGGGTATGCCTAACGAGGCGTTTCCTGTTCCATCGGGCGTGGTGCAAAGGCCAATATGTGCATCAAACGGTGGGTTGGCGAATACGGTCGGTAGTGGCACGTATAACGAATATTTCCTTGGGTCTGCTTTGCCAAAAGAAACATGTACGGTAAAGGATAAGGCACAAGAAGAGGCCGAGAAGAAACAAAAAGAAGAGGAAGAGAAAAAGAAACAAGAAGAGGCTGAAAAGGCTGCGGAAGAAGCGAAAAAAGCCGCCGAAGAAGCTGCTGAAGAGCCTGATCCGACGACGGACGAAGAGGTGCCAACTGAGGAGCCGACGCCGACTGATCCAACCTCGCCAGGTGGCGGCACGACAGGCCCGCAAAGCAACCGCCCAATCCTTTCTGATTAATAATAAAAACGAATACAAGGTAGAGAAAATATGATTGCTCACGTTTCCGGAATAGTTGCTGAAAAATTTAACTCATCTATTATTGTGGATGTCCAAGGTGTTGGTTATGAAGTCGCTGTTGCACTTGGCGATTACGAAAAGGCGGTGCTCAATGAATCAGTAAAATTCTACACGCACCATCATATTCGCGAACAGTCTCAAGAATTATTTGGGTTTACGAGTTTGGCGGCAAAAAAGTTATTTGAGATGTTAATTACGGTCCAAGGCGTCGGTCCAAAGG
>CBIHME010000194.1:0-1547 GCA_966210965.1 uncultured bacterium | reverse complement strand
CTGGGTGGGTTGTGCGACTTACCCCATGCGGGCAAGACGAGCTGTAGCGTTGTCCTTGGTCCGTCGTAGGCATAGCCGGTCTCTAGGACAACTGCTTTGAGCCCGAGCTCTCCGTAGGGGCCAAAAAGGTAATTCCCCTTCGGTTGTGAGCATCCGCACCCGCGTGCCTGAGTGTTAAACATAACGAATTTGCGCCGTGGGCCGAATCGGTTGTCGATTGGCTGGTGGCCTGATGCTTCGATGTTTGTGATGTCGGTTAGCAGATCAGGCTTGGCTTTGGCTAGCGCGAGTATTCCTCGCGTCACGGATTCAACGGTAGCCGAGAATACATCGTAATGCAGGCTTCGTATCCACTCTGTCAGCTGTCGTTCAGCGGCATCGTAACCGCTTTCGGCGATGATTCGCGAGTAAAAGGTTTCGGTATTGCTGCGACGAATGCGGCTTTCGATGTAGCTTTCAAGACGGGAAGTAAACGCGCCGTCCTCGACAAGATTTGCGAGTGTATCGACGGCGGTTGTTGATACGGTCATGGGAAACTCCATTTCGCGGTGTTTGATAGGATTTGAACGTGCTCCAACGTGCATATGCACGAAGCTAATATTATTTTAGAATATAAGTAGATAAAAGTCAATAATACGAGCGTGGTATGCAGCTTGCATTTGCTGTGTTTAGCGAATATGTGAAAGAATTTCGTCGACGACTTCGGGTAACGATTTGTTAGCGTTTACATGAATGGCGTCTGCCGACGCATATTTTATGTCCAAACCATGCTTTCGCTTAAGAATCTCTTGCTGTTCGAAGTCGTTTTTTCCGTAGTCGTTATCGATTCGTGAGTTCAAGCGATTGATTAAAGCTGCATCGTCGACGTTTAGATAGATGATTTTATCAAAGACATGAAGGATTTGGTCGTCACTTGCCGCGACGCCGCAAACGATGATATCCTTTGTGGCTGCCTCAGTTTTTAGCGTGTCGAATGCGACAGGATCAACTCGCCATTCGTGCGCCTCGAACCATTCTGGCGATCGTTGATCAGCGGGAGGAATAATAACCTGCTTGTTGGTGCTTTTGTTGTAGGGGCCACCCAGACCTGAATTATCGATATCTCGTGTATCGCATCCCCTTGCGCTCAACTCTTTCTGGAGCGTTGTTTTTCCGGCGCCTGGCGCTCCCGTGACGTAAATTAATGACATGCTTTAATAGTAGCAGAAACGGTATAAATCTCGTCGAAATCTATAGTGTCTCGTTCAATTCCTTTAAGTACGATTGTACTCTACTTTTCAATAGCTCGTAGCGGTGACGCGTATCGTTGTCGCTAAGTCTTTTTTCGCGGATCGATGCGAAGCCATCTAAAGTCACGTCTTTTAATTTCATAGTGACGGCGCTTGTGTACTGACTTTTTGTCGTGTCGACGATCGAGCCATCAGGAAGCAGGTTGACGAAGTGAGTCTCTTGGATAGTAGGACCTTCAACGGAATATCCTACTAACTCGCCGCCAATATAATCCTGAACGATCAAGCTGGATACGACGCATTGTCCTCTGGCTGGAT
>CBIHME010000193.1:0-1548 GCA_966210965.1 uncultured bacterium | reverse complement strand
AAACTCTTACCAGCTTCTTCGCGGGTCTCTGGATTAAAGCTAAACTGCAACAGTATTCCTTTGAAAAAGTCCACCAAAAGATCGCCCAAACCTTGTAGGGTCACGTAGGTAAACTGTGCGGTCGTAACGACGCCAACGATCGGTGCCGACCAGCTTGCTTGGATTTGTTGACGCTGGTCAGAACTAACGCCAAGATATCCCTTCTCGGCATCAGTCCGCAACACCACATTCTTACTATTCTCTACTCCGTCACGTGAGTAAATAATTTCTACAGTTTTACCCTGATTCTTTTTCGTTGCCTCGGAAAGCTCAGCTGGCGATTCGATAAGCTGTCCACCAAAGCGAAGAATTTGGTCGCCAGCCTGAAGCCCCGCCTTTTCCGCTGGTGAATCTTTCGTAACTAGAGTTAATTCAATAGGCTTTTTGACAATCGTCGTATCATTTGCGACAGAAAACTGATTAGGTAAAATCTTTGGCAAGCCAGTCCAGGCAAGCACCGTCAGTAAGAGTGCAGCGACGAACCAGTTAATTAGTACGCCAGCCAAAAGAATGCGCGTCTTCTGCCAGTAGGTTGCCGCGCCGTAATCGCCTTTTTGGCTAGCAGCATCGTGCTCGCCCTGCAGCTTCACGAACCCACCCAAAGGCAGCCAGTTCAACGTAAATAAGACACCGTTCTTTAGTTTTTTCGCCCATGCTCTTGGGGGAAATCCAATCCCAAACTCCTCAACAACCACCCCATTGCGTCGTGCGAATATAGCGTGCCCCAGCTCGTGAACCGTCACCAAAAGGACCAAGATCACTACGCCCACAATAATACCGAAAAGTAATTCCATCTATCCTCCAAATCGTCGGCTACGCCGTGAATATTCTTCTAGTATACCTGCGACGTCGCCTTTTGTCATGTCTGGCCAAAACTTTTCTATGAACATCAGCTCACTATAGGCGGCGCGCCATAGCATGAAATTACTAAGTCGCTGCTCGCCGCTTGATCGCACTACTATATCAATCGGTGGTATTTCAGGAGCATACAAATTCTGCTCGATAAGCTGCGGAGAGATGTTGTCTGGATCGACACCAGATTGAATAATTTTTTTGCACGCATCAGCTATCTCTTGCTGGCCCCCGTAATTAAAGCACACTGCGAGCGTACCTCGGGTATTGTCTGCTGTTTTCGCTTCGACATTCTCGATTGCTTTTAGTACTTTTTTATCCAATCGTTCACGCGAGCCAATGATTTTTACACGAATATTGTTGTCTTGGAATATATGCAAGTCGTCGACCGCGATTTTCAGTACCAGCTTCATCAGACTGGTCACTTCATCCTCGCTACGCTTCCAGTTTTCGGTACTAAAAATATACGTCGTAACATACGTTACACCGGCATCAAAGCACGCCCGAGTAACCTCATGTACAGCCCGATATCCCGCTACATGCCCCTGGAACGTTGGCAATCCACGCTCTTTTGCCCATCGGCGGTTGCCATCGACGATAAAGCCGATGTGGTTTGGAATAGATTTCTGCTCATCCATGACACGACCTCTTATATCC
>CBIHME010000192.1:0-1548 GCA_966210965.1 uncultured bacterium | reverse complement strand
AATTAGCAGAAATATCAGGCGGCGTGGAAGCGCTTAGTGAGTAATAAGGAGAATCTGAAGAATAAAGAGCAATCAGTCGGCCGCATCATCCAAGTCGTTGGTGTTGTTGTTGCCGTTGAATTTAATGACAAGAATCTGCCGAGCATGTACGATGCGCTGCAGATTACTCGTGACAAACAAGTAATTACCCTAGAGGTTGCCCAGCACCTCGACGAACGAACCGTTCGTACGATCGCAATGTCGAGTACGGATGGCCTTCGTCGCGGCGAAGAAGTCGTTGCGACTGGCGCACCGATTAGCGTCCCAGTTGGCGCTGATACGCAGGGTCGCATGTTTAACGTTGTCGGTGATCCTATCGACGGCAAGCCTGCGCCGAAAGGCAAACGCGCTTCGATTCACCGTGAGCCGCCTACACTTGCAGAACAGGCGAACAAAACCGAAATCCTTGAAACGGGCATTAAGGTTATTGACCTTATTGCTCCACTGACCAAGGGTGGTAAGGCTGGTCTCTTCGCTGGTGCTGGCGTCGGTAAGACCGTCTTGATTCAAGAGTTGATCAATAATATCGCCAAGTTCCATAGCGGCAACAGTGTATTCGCTGGTGTCGGTGAGCGTACGCGTGAGGGTAATGATTTATACCACGAAATGGAAGACGCTGGTGTCCTCGGCAAGACGAGTCTTGTCTTTGGCCAGATGAACGAGCCGCCTGGAGCGCGTCTGCGCGTTGCGCTTTCAGGGCTTGCAATGGCCGAGTCATTCCGTGACGAAGGCAAAGACGTCCTGCTATTTATCGACAACATCTTCCGCTATACGCAGGCTGGTGCTGAGGTATCTGCCCTGCTTGGCCGCTTGCCATCAGCCGTTGGCTATCAACCAAACTTGCAACAGGAAATGGGCGCATTGCAGGAACGTATTACTTCGACAAAAAAAGGCTCAATTACGTCCGTACAGGCCGTCTATGTCCCTGCCGATGACCTTACCGACCCAGCGCCGGCAACAACGTTCGCTCACCTTGATGCGACGATCGTTATGAACCGTGCGTTGACTGAGATTGGTATCTACCCTGCCGTTGATGTTTTGGACAGTAGTTCAAACAGTCTGGATCCAGAAGTTGTCGGTGAAGAGCACTACAATGTCGCCCGTGAAGTGCAGCGCGTCTTGCAGCAGTACAAAGAGCTGCAGGATATCATCGCGATTCTTGGTATGGAAGAATTGTCAGATGATCAAAAGCAGACCGTCAACCGCGCCCGCCGGTTGCAACGATTCTTCGCACAGCCGTTCTTTGTGGCTGAGCAGTTTACCGGTGCGCCAGGCGCATACATCAAGCTTGAGGACACGATTCGTGATGCCAAAGATATCCTTGCTGGTAAATACGATGACAAGCCTGAAAGCTGGTTCTATATGGCCGCTGGCAGTCTTGCTGATAAAAAAGACTAATTTGCGTCACATAAACAGCCCTGCTTTTCTGGCAGGGCTGTTTTTATTGCGCCCACTCGCCAGCAGCGAGTTTTTTTGGTACTATAATAGATATGAATCTAGAACTAATTA
>CBIHME010000191.1:0-1554 GCA_966210965.1 uncultured bacterium | reverse complement strand
GCGTTATTCTGCTTGATCTTAATATGCCTCGCCTTGATGGCCGCGAAGCACTCAAGGTAATCAAATCATCACCAGAATTCGTAAATATTCCTATTATCGTGTTTACTACTTCAAAAGCCGAAGAGGACATTTATCGGTCCTATCAACTTGGCAGTAACTCATTTATCACTAAACCAGTCACGTTTGAAAACCTCATTACCGTCATGAAAACACTCGGAATGTACTGGTTTGAAATCGTAGAGCTTCCAAATGCAACTGAATACGCCACCAAATAAAGTTATTAAAATACTTCTCGTTGATGACGATGAAGATGATTTTTTGATTATTGGTCGCATTTTTGAGGCGATACCAGACTCACCGTTTCAGCTAAATTGGTGTTCGAATTATGCGGACGCCAAAGAGATGATCGACAAGCGTCAGCATGACATTTATCTGATCGACTATCGATTAGGAGTGCAGACCGGCCTGGAGTTGTTGGAATATGCGCAGCCGTATAAGCGATCAGAGCCTTTCATTCTGCTGACAGGAGTGGGTGACCGTGAGATTGAAAAGAAGTCGATGAAGCTGGCGGCAGCGGATTATTTAGTCAAGGGATCGTTTAATGCGGAACTGCTGGCGCGCACATTGTACTATTCGCTTGAACGCAAGCAGTTCGAAGAGCAGCGCTTGAAATATTTGATAGAACTAAACCGCGCCAAAGACGAGTTTATCTCACTTGCTTCTCACCAGCTGCGTACGCCCGCAACTGGCGTGAAACAGTATTTAGGTATGGTACTCGAGGGGTTTGTCGGTGAATTAACAGATAGCCAGCGCTCCATTCTTGAAAAAGCGAATGAAAGTAACGAGCGTCAACTTCGGATTGTTTCGGATCTATTAAAGGTCGCACAAGTCGACGCTGGCAAAGTGCGCCTGCGAAAGACTGAAGTTGATGTGACCGCCTTAATTAAAGATGTTATCAAAGAGCAGCGCAAAACCTTTGAAAAGCGCCGACAGACTATCGAATTCGTCCCCCATAAGGATGATATGAAGATGCATTTTGATCGGGACACGATTCGTATGGTCCTGGAGAATCTTATTGATAATGCGGGTAAATATTCCGGCGAAGATAAAACGGTGGTCGTTAAGCTTGCGGAGGGCGACGACGAGGCGCGTATCGCAATCATCGACAAGGGCGTGGGTATTAAGCCGGAGGATCAAGACCGCCTATTTGAAAAATTCTCACGTATTGATAATCCGTTATCAACACAGGTTGGCGGGACAGGGCTGGGATTGTATTGGGCAAAGAAAATTATTGATCTTCATCAGGGTAAACTAACCCTAGAATCGGTTGCTGGAGAGGGTACAAAGTTCACAATACACTTGCCTAAGATCCGTTCGGCAACTATGCTAGAAAGTACGGTTTAATATAAAACACTCTAGATATGAAATAATAGACTGAAAGTTGAGGCAATGATGGTAAAGAGAGTTCCGAAAAACATACTTGTGGTTGAAGATGACCCATCACTTAATGAAGCCTATAAAATGATTCTTGAAAGCAGTGGTCATCATACACGA
>CBIHME010000190.1:0-1567 GCA_966210965.1 uncultured bacterium | reverse complement strand
ATCAATCAACTGTTGTGATCGCTCAGGATGCACCTCATCAACAAGCCATTGCCGCGCATATGCAATCTATTGGACTGACGCCAAAGTTTGCTTTAATTGACGAGCACGACTTGCTAATGGCAAAGTCTCAAGCGCCGCTCGCGCTGCTAACGCAGACGCTTTTGCCGTATCTCTACGAGCAGCGCGATGCGGGCATGCTCACTCCGTCCGGACAGTTATTAGTAGAAACATTACATTCGCGTGTATTGGCATGGACACCAGAGACAATCCATTCGATTCTTCGTAACCCGCAGCTGGAATTTTTAGTTGATGACATGCAATCTATAATTAGTAAAGTAGGCTATAATAGAGATAATGACTAAACCAGTAATTTTAACTGGCCTTCGTGCCAATAATGATTTAACGCTCGGCAACTACTTTGGTGGTATTTTGCCAATGATTGACATGGCGAAGCAACGCTCTGACGAGTACCAGATTAATATGTTCATTCCTGATTTGCATAGTTTTACGACACCGATTCATCATTCGACCTTGCAGCATCAAATCATGCACAACGCGCGCTTGTTTACGGCTGCAGGCTTGCCGCTAGATAACGATAGTATTTATCTGTATCGACAAAGTTACATTAGCGCGCATAGTGAACTGACATGGATTCTTGATTGCTTTACTGGGTTCGGTGAAATGTCTCGTATGACGCAGTTTAAAGATAAATCTAGTTCTGTTGGCGCTGATCGAACCAGTGTTGGGTTGTTTAATTACCCAGTTCTAATGTCTGCGGATATTTTGCTTTATAACGCAAAATATATTCCAGTTGGCGAAGATCAGACGCAGCATCTAGAGTTTACTCGTGATATCGCTGAGCGCATTAACAACAAGTTTGGCGACGTATTTACTGTACCGTTCGCCGTTCCAAAGCAGCATGAATTTTTCGGTAAAGATCAAGGGCTTCGCATTAAAGATCTTGTCGACCCAACGAAGAAAATGAGCAAGTCTGACGAATCTGGCCGTGGCGTGATCTTCCTGGGTGATGATCCTGCGATTGCTGCAAAAAAAGTCATGTCCGCAACGACAGACGATAAAGCTGAAATTCATTTCGACAAAGCCAATCAACCAGGCATTTCAAATCTGCTCGAAATTCTTGCACTGTTGCGTGGCCAAAATCTTATGGATACAATTGCAGAATTTGAAGGCCAGACCCGCTACGGTGACTTTAAGCAAGTGGTTGCCGGCGAAGTCGAACAATTCCTAACTAATTTCCAACAAAAATTAGCCATGGTTGATGATACAGCGATCATCGCAAAACTAGAACAGTCAGAGCGCGACCTGTCACAAACAGCCAATACGACGCTCCTGCGCGTGCAACAGGCGGTCGGTCTGCGACCAAGGAACTAAAAATATGGTTAAAGTATCAAGCATGGATATCATCTCTGTTTTACGGCGGTTTAACATCGCTAGTGAAGACAATACGCCCCGTAACGTCGAGCAAGTCAAGATTACCAATACAACTCCGTTAAGTACGCTTGTCTCGTTTCGATTTCAGCGACATGTTTACTATATTCTTTTTGAC
>CBIHME010000189.1:0-1569 GCA_966210965.1 uncultured bacterium | reverse complement strand
CATTATGGCTACAGCTTCGATGGCTATGCATACCTCGATAAATTTTTCGACTTTACAATCGGACTACGAAAGGTCGGCATCGAAAGCTATGCGAGAGATGTGTTGAATTGGCGACCAAATGGTGCGATTGTTCACGAATTAGCCCATGATGCGATAGATTACTATAAGCTATCTATGCGCCAGACTAACTCATATTACTCTGCTTTGCGTCTCATCGATAACTTCTTGAGCCGGAATAATAACTGGAGCGAAGATCAATACCCGATACAGCTGATATTTGTTCCTCTAGCACTGGCCCTGAAATTAAAGAGCAATGCCGAGTATACAGATTTTATAAGTGGTAAGGGTGAAAGAATACTACGAGATTTTATACCTAACACCCCAAGTGGCCTTCACTACGCTCAGAGATTAATTCAAGATAGGACAGGCCTAGACGAGAGCCAACTCCGAGAAAAGGCAATTGATGCGCTAGCTGTCGAGTATCGAAACTTATTTACCCCCGAAGGCAGACGGCGAGGGTCGGAGAACTTGGCTGACTTTAATGATGCCATTTCCTTAATCAGCGGATATACGACTGTATCTGCAAGTACACAGGAGGAATCATAATGACCCAAACTGTTCTACTTGGAGATATTTGCGATGTTCGTGACGGTACACATGACTCACCGAAGCCGAAAGACAGCGGACATCCACTAGTGACTTCGAAGCATATCAAAAACTACAAAATTGATTTTACGACAGCGAATCTAATTAGCGACGAAGACTTTTTGGCGGTAAATAAACGGAGTAAAGTCGATAAGAATGACATTCTAATAAGCATGATCGGCACGGTTGGTGAACTTGCCCTTATCGATTACGAGCCGAATTTTGCCATTAAGAATATCGGTCTTATCAAGACTGGCGATGACCTACTCGGCAAATACCTTTTTTACTATCTACAAAGCACGAAAGCGAAGCAATATATCGAAGCATCGCTTGCTGGTTCTACGCAAAAGTTTATTAGCCTCGAACGTTTGCGGAAGTTTCCGGTCGAACTCCCTGATACTGAAATACGAAAGAGGGTTGTAAAAATTCTCGGAACAATTGATGAAAAAATTGAATTAAATCGGAAAATGAACGAAACACTGGAGCAAATGGGGCAAGCGCTGTTTCGTCATTATTTCATTGATAATCACGAGGCAGGGAAATGGGATGACGGCACTATTGCAGATCTCGGGAAGGTTATTA
This sequence comes from uncultured bacterium, assembly GCA_966210965.1. Lineage (GTDB taxonomy): Bacteria > Patescibacteriota > Saccharimonadia > Saccharimonadales > Saccharimonadaceae > UBA6022. The sequence continues at coordinate 342 of CBIHME010000189.1, read as the reverse complement.
CAGGAAAAACGCCAAGCAAGGCTAATGCTGAATACTACGGAAAGGACGTCATGTTCCTGAAAGTGCCTGATATGCACGGCCAATCTATCATTATTAAAACCGACGACATGCTTTCGATACCCGGTGCGGATAGTCAATCAAAAAAATACATTCCTAAATGGTCAACTTGCGTGAGTTGTATTGCAACGGTTGGCGTTGTCTCGCTTGCCGGCGAGCAGCTGCAGACAAATCAACAGATTAATTCGGTTATTCCGAAAAGCAGAGAGTATACATTCTTTAATTACTATTTAATGCATTCAAAATCAGAGCTTTTGAAGACGATGGCGAGTGGAGGATCGGCAA
>CBIHME010000188.1:0-1572 GCA_966210965.1 uncultured bacterium | reverse complement strand
GACAATGGTTGAACTATCGGCCGGACAAGCGATCGTCGCAGCCTATCCACGCGTTATATCATAAAGCAATTTCTCAGAATAAAAACATGCCCATATCAGAGGTAGAAATGTCTATTTCCGTGATATAATGAGATGTAATTACAATACAAACTTATTTGAAATAAACAGGAAGAAAAATGAACCCAAACGACACAGCCGTACTCAGTACGTCCTCTCTTGCTGCGCCATCGCTCCTTAGTGTGATGATCTGGCCGCACTTTATTGTTATCATCATCATCGCCGCTTTTATTGCACTTAGCCTTCTCTTTTTTGTATTTAAACGGCGCAACCAAACAAAGTAGGATTTCCTCAAATGCAAATATTGCTAGTCGGGTATCTCTTTTTCACGCTCGTACGAATGCTCTATCAGATAGCAACTGGCTTTCTGTACGTCGCTCCGTCAACTCGACGGTCGCACAGGGGCTACCGGCCACTGGTATCCGTCATCATACCGGCGTGGAACGAAGAGGTGGGCGTACTTAAGACGATAAAGTCAGCCATGGCCAACACGTACCAAAACCTTGAAATCATCGTCGTTGACGACGGATCAACCGACAGCACGCGCCGACGCGTACAGCGATACAAAAGGAGATTTGACCGTGACGGTACGCTCATACGACTCATCAGCCAAGATAACGCTGGCAAGGCAGCACTGGACCTGAACCTTTTTACACATTCGGTTAATCGATGCCGATTCGTATTTGACGCCCGATAGCATACAAGAACTCGTAAAGGCCATGGCAAACACAGACTATGCGGTGGCCATTGGTGAAATTGTAGTTGGCAATACCGGCAGCTTACTGGGGCAGATTCAGCACTACGAGTACCTTATGAGTTTTCATCTCAAGCGCGCTCAGCATATCTTTAATTCGGCGTACATTTTCCCAGGTGCCCTCACAGCATTTCGATCCTCGATCCTCAAGGAGACGGGAAGCTTTGCAGGCTACAGTAGCACTGAAGATCTCGACATCTCGATGCGTATAAAAGCCAAAGGGTACCAAGTCGCATACGTCGATAGGGCAATGTGCATCACCGAAGGGGCCACCTCACTTCGAGGCTTGTTGAATCAACGAATCCGCTGGCGACATGGATTTATTGCTTGCAGCTTACGACGTCGAGAGTTTGCCTGGTCGACAAAGAAGGGAAGATATCTCTCATTTGTCGACTATCCACTCATTTGGCAGTACCGATACTAATCTTGTCGTACTCGCTACTCGTCTTTGTTTTGTTACTTTTAAGTGGTCTGCGCAACGAGGCGAAGATCCCACCTAAAAAGGCGCTGTTAATGCCGGTGGCGCTATCAGCCATCGCAGTACTCGAATATATCGCACTGCTTGTCTCGCTCTACCGAATACTTATGCAAAAAGAAACAGCCTGGACCGTATGGCGACGAACAGGCGCCAGCTAGGGGGAGTCGACTTTGACGCTATGACGCTCATGCTTTATACTTTAACCAACTATGCTAGCCCGTAAACAAACAGGTTTCACCATCGTCGAACTCCTCATTGTTATTGTCATCATTGGCATTCTCGC
>CBIHME010000187.1:0-1614 GCA_966210965.1 uncultured bacterium | reverse complement strand
ATAATATATAATATGAAGTTTCACGAACGTTTTTTACCCTCGGGGGCTAGTTATGTCAGCTTGGACGAGGTGCCGGAGGATGCGAGAGACATACTTGGTATATATAATGCGATCAATGGACAGGACGGTGTAGACTGCGCCTCTGACATCAATCAGCTATTGGATGAATTCGAGGATCAGCATTGTTATGTCGTTGAGGCCGACGAAGACGATATTGAAGATGACGACTCGCCTGTTTTGGCGGTCGCTAATTATCGTAAAGAGTATCGAGCGGGATATGCATGGCTAGAGGGCTTAGCTGTACGACCACAAGATCGTAAGTTGGGACTTGTCGGTCGTTTTGCCCTTCGTAAGTTAGTGGAAGTTACCCGCGAAAGTGGATTGAGTGAAATACGGCTGCGATCGGTGCCCTCGGCGGTGTCTTTTTATCAGCGAAACGGATTTGTCGTTTTGGATGAAGAGTGTGCGAATGGCGATGCGAAAATGTCGCACGAAATTCGGTAGCGTACGCATAGCGAGGTGAATGTACTATCGCCACCGCTGCAGCCGGACGGTGCGAGATCACTTTTCTTATTGCGCTTGTGTATTATGCTGTCATCATGAATACAGAAGATAGAAGTGTAGAAATAGTCGAACAATTACTCGCGATTGTTGACCGGTTAGCGAACAAGGGCGATATAGAATCGTTAATGATGCTCTCGCCAGTACTAGTCAACCTGATCCTGGGTAATATTGTTGATTCTCGGGCGAGTATCGTTCAATTGAACGAGTATATTGGATTAGTTATTAAAGCGCTACAAACCGGGGAGTCAGTTGAGCTGGTTAGATTGAACGCGACCGTGCGTCAGCTGATTGATGAGGACTTAGCACGTCAACCAGCGGCAGTTTAGTAAAATGCTGTCGTTATGGCCGTGAGTCGAGGTGATCTTTTAACTGAGTGAGATCGGGGACGATCATATAGTTATGATGAACTTCCAGTAGTTTTAACCGCTTGAGCGCACGCGCTTCGCGACTGACAGTCTCGCGCGATAGGCCGGCACGAGATCCTATTTCTTTTTCGTTGACATCAATTCGGTACGAAACATCATTCAGCTTTACGCCACCTTCTTTGCATTCGGTAATGATTGCATACATCAGGCGGCTTTTTGCATTGCTGGCGATGTAATGTACCATTCTTTCAAGAACGCTATCGAGTGTCGCGTAGATATTCGACAGTAAATCTAAAACTATTTTTGGATGGGCATCAAGAAATTTACGGACGTCTGATGTTGGGGCTTGTCTGATACTAACATCGGTGGAGGCTTCGTAGATGTATCGGGTAGGCTCGTTATTGATGACAAATGACATTGGAAACAGTGACGGCGGAAGACGGTTTGTGATGATGATTTCATCACCGCGATAAGAAACGTCATATACTTTGACTTTCCCTTCGACTAAAAAGTACGCATGTTCGGTTAGTTCGCCTGGAAGGATGAAAATATGACCCTTCTTGTAGTTCTTAAGAGGGTATGTTTCAAAGAATGTACTGATTCTTGCTGAAGTGCTGGGTTTTAAAATGTTCATCTGTAATGCTTGCTTTTATATATTAAGTCAATCTATACAATAGTATGATAC
>CBIHME010000186.1:0-1636 GCA_966210965.1 uncultured bacterium | reverse complement strand
GTCGCCGAACGACCGCTGCATTTTCGTGCGTATGACTTGTTGCGTGATGCGCCGGCGGATGTTCCAACGAACATGTTTGCATATCAGGCAATTACCGCGCTTGGCCTAAGTCGCAATATGCAGGCTGGGGTTTTTACGACCGTCAGTGACGTGATGCACTTTATCGACGAGTGGGATACGAGACGGAACGACTTGCCATTTAATACCGACGGTCTTGTTGTTAAGGTGAACGATCGAACGCAATTTGTCGAACTGGGAATTGCCGGCAAACAACCCCGTGGAGCCGTGGCCTACAAATACGCCGCAGAACAAGCGACAACTATCGTTAGGGATATAGTTATAAGTATTGGTCGTACTGGCGCGGCAACACCCGTCGCGGTGTTTGATCCCGTTGTCGTCGCAGGTACGACAGTCAAGCACGCCAGTTTGCATAATGCCGATGAGATAGCGCGCCTAGACGTGCGGATCGGTGATACGGTCGTTATATTCAAAGCAGGTGATATTATCCCACAGGTTGAAAGCGTCGTTACAGAGCTGCGCCCGAAAAGCGCAACGAAAATCGACTATGAAAAACTACTACATGCCCAATATCCAGAACTTGAATTTGAGCGAACAGGAAAAGACGTCGTCTACCGTGTTAAGGGAGTATCGGGTCCTATTCTGCTAAAGCGCGCTTTGCAGCATTTCGCCAGTAAGGGTGCGCTTGATATTGACACGCTCGGCGAAAAAAATGTTATCGCACTGATCGATGCCGACCTGGTGAAAGATTTGGCGGATATCTACACGCTGACAAAACAACAGCTGCTACGACTGGATCGATTTGCAGAGATTTCGGCGCAAAAATTAATCGGCGCTATTGCAGACAAAAAGCGGCCAGTGCTAGAGCGGTTTATATTTGGTTTGGGTATTCGACATGTCGGTGCTCAGACTGCCGTCGATCTCGCAAAGAAGTTCGAATCCATCGAAGCGGTAAAAAATGCGAGCATGGATGACTTTTTGGCGATTGATGGTATTGGCGCAGTCGTTGCCGAATCGTTGATAGCATGGTTTGCTGATCCCGATAATCAGGCAATGCTCGATAAATTTAATGAACTAGGCGTAGCGCCTGTATATTTAAAGAAATCAGGCAAACTTGCCGGCCAGAATTTTGTAGTTACCGGTAGTCTCGAATCGATGAGTCGCGATGAAGCGGCAGAAAAAATCCGAAGTTTAGGAGGTGTCTTTCAGAGTAGTGTCGCCAAGGACACAACCTATTTAGTAGCCGGTGGTAAGGTTGGTGCCAGCAAATTGAAGAAGGCTGAAAGTTACGGAACGACTATTATTGGCGAGAAAGAATTCATGGATCTACTCGGTGATTGAGATTGCTGTGAGTAAGAATGGTAAAAGAATTTATGCCGACCTAGAGGTGGGCCACGCTGCAACTCATTTTGCCGACGATGTCCATTTGCTTGATTTAGTCAGAGCAGTGGTGCGGGCGAAAGAATTAGATAGCAGTGAACTGAAATTCGAATACGTCTTCGATTTTATTGTCGGGGAGTGTGACCTGCAGGTGGTGAGTGAAAATGACGATATCGTTTATGCAATCCGTCGTCAGCGCGATCGGTACACGAAATTCGTTAAAAATAAACCACGACAC
>CBIHME010000185.1:0-1667 GCA_966210965.1 uncultured bacterium | reverse complement strand
CATTAATCCAAGAAGCTCGTGTCGGTCGAGGCCTTACCCAGACGGAACTCGCGAAAGAATTAGGCACCAGCCAAAGTGCAGTTAACCGCATCGAAAAGGGCGGACAAAACATCAGCCTAGAAATGATCGCACGCATCAGTGACGTATTATCCAGTAACATCATTACCCTTAACCAATCTGGAAAGATTAATTTTCGTGTCAACGGAGGTAAAAAACTTTCCGGCAGCATCGAAGTAAAAACCAGCAAAAATGCTGCAGTCGGACTATTGTGCGCCGCGCTACTAAATAAAGGCAAGACAACACTTCGCCGGGTCGCGCGCATCGAAGAAGTAAACCGTATCATCGAGGTTCTACAAAGCATCGGTGTCAAAACCCGCTGGATCAATGACACAAACGATCTAGAGATTATTCCACCGCGCCGCCTCGAGCTAGAAAAAATGGACGAGAATGCCGCCAAACGCACGCGTACGGTCATCATGTTCCTTGGCCCATTACTACATCAATACGATGACTTTAAACTACCGTTTGCTGGTGGTTGCAATCTCGGCACTCGCACCGTCGAACCGCACATGGCCGGACTTGCCTCCTTCGGGTTGAATGTGGTTGCCAAAAGCGATTATTACCATGCTACCGTCAACAAGTCTAAAGTAGCGCGCACCATACTCCTCACCGAGCGCGGGGACACCGTCACCGAAAACGTTCTGATGGCGGCGGCGCTATATGATGGCGTCACTACGATTCGAAATGCCAGCCCAAACTATATGGTTCAGGATGTTTGTTTTTACCTGCAAAAGCTTGGCGTTAAAATCGAAGGCGTCGGCACGACGATTCTGACGATCCATGGTAAAAAATCCATCAATCAGGACGTCGAATACTCTCCTAGCGAAGACCCTATCGAAGCAATGAGCCTGATTGCCGCCGGTATTGTCACCGATTCAGAAATCACCATCACCCGTGCTCCGATCGAGTTTATCGAACTGGAACTGGCCGTGCTCGAAGGGATGGGTCTACAGTACGAACTTGGCAAGGAATACCTGGCGCGTAATGGCGCAACCCGCCTAGTTGATGTATCACTGAAGCATTCGACGCTCGTCGCCCCCAAAGACAAGATGCATAGTATGCCGTTTCCTGGCGTCAACATGGACAACTTGCCGTTCCTAGGGCTGATCGCCACTGTCGCCAAAGGTCGCACGCTTGTACATGATTGGTCATATGAAAACCGCGCCATTTACTTTACCGAACTAACAAAGCTGAACGCCAACATCGAGCTTGTTGATCCACACCGCGTTTACATCACCGGTCCAACAAAGTGGAAGCCAGCCGATGTCGTTGCACCGCCAGCGCTGCGCCCGTCGGTTGTTATATTACTTGCAATGCTCGCCGCACCTGGCACGTCAGTTCTGCGTGATGTTTATTCGATCAATCGTGGCTACGAAGATTTTGCCAATCGCTTAAATACAATCGGCGCTGATATCGAAACACTTCAGGATTTCTAGATAATCCCCCGTTCAAATCTAGCCTTTACCCCGTGAGATATGCTACAATAGCTAAAGTTTGACAAATGCAGTCCATGTGTTTGACATACGTTACGGCGAATGTAGCTCAGTTGGTTAGAGCGCCGGGTTGTGGTTCCGGAGGTAGAGGGTTCAATCCCCTTCATTCGCCCC
>CBIHME010000184.1:0-1692 GCA_966210965.1 uncultured bacterium | reverse complement strand
GTTAGACCAACACCTGTTGCCGTCATGAGGTTCGGCAAGCGCACAACGCCATGTGTTCGCTCAGCAAGGCGCTGTTGCCATGTCAGCTCACGACCTTCATCACGGGCAATTACCCAACCTGGTCTTAGCTCTTGAGAATTCTGCTCCATATATACCTATCCTACTACAGGGATAGATAGTGGCAAATCATGAGCGCCTTACATCTTGGAACGTTTTATCGCCTCGTGATATCGAGCGATATACGCCGTCGCCATCGCATCTGACGAAAACTTTTTAGCAACTGACCGACGACATTGTGCCGGATCAATTTCGTCCACCCTCTTCATATACTCTTCGAATTCTTGTTCGTTATTTGCTAAAAACCCGTTAACGCCATGTTCAATGATCTCGGGCATTGCGCCATGATTCATAGCAATGACCGGTGTGCCACACGCCAACGCCTCGATGACCGCCATGCCAAACGGCTCCTCCCAGTCAATGGGAAATAAAAGCGCCTTGGCCTCAGAAATGAACTTCTGTTTTTTACTTCCCTTTAGATTGCCCGAATACGTAATCTTGGGATATCGTAGTACATACGGCAAAATCCTGTCGCTATAGTACCTAAATTCTTCGACGCTTCGGTACTGACTCATTGGGTTTGCAAGCTCAAGTAGCAGCTTGCGGTTTGACTCAATACCAGCGACAGTACCCGCCATACGAAGACGAGCCTTTAACTTTGCCGCCAACTTCACCGCTACATGCTGACCTTTATCGTGCGTAAATCGCGCCAAGGTAATAAAATAGTTCTTTTTGTTCGGCGAAAACTGAAACTGATTGATATCTATCGCGTTATAAACTGTTGGCAATATAAACTTCCTAAGACCTTCAGGTGCAGGCTTCATGAGCGCATCGGAAATGCCAACTATATAACTACGACCTGAATGACCAACCAGCTGTTCCCAGAATGGGCGGTTGTCGGGCAGATCCTGCTCAAGCATATGCTCCGTACTAAATGGCGGGCCGTGATGCGTGTGAATAGCCGGCGGCAAGTTAGGATCGATCGTCGCCCAGGAAAGTAATTGTATACCCAAAAAGCCCGTATGATCGTGAATAATATCAAATTTACCGTCTTTTTTAATTGCGTCAAGGGCAAACTGCAGATGAGCGCCAGCAATAGGAAACGACTCGTACAATGGCCTATGGATATGAGGAAATTGTTCGGTTTTATAAAGTGAATGCGTCTTAACCCCACGCGTAGTATGCTCGCCGTTACCAAAGACTTCAATCTCAACACCCTGTTTGCGCAGTCCGGCAATGAGACCGTCAAGCACAAGCTCAATGCCGCCATACCCCTTGATAGGAAGTGCGAGCCATGGCGGCGCAATAATCGCTACGCGAAGTTTAGACATTCGATAGTGCTCCCATAATAGTACTAGTACTTGAGCTCTTACGTTTCATCGTTACTCTATTATACCATGTGGTCTATAATGGATGTATGGACGGCACAGGCGACATCGTGGAGCTACCTTCCACATTCAAGCTTCTTCCCGGTGAAAGGATCACTACACTAGTTCCTCATGCACCAAGAGAATTTCATCATGTCCCCTCGAGCCTGGAACAGATCATGCGACTCACTCGCTCGCCGTCACCGAGCCAAATTGGCGAGTACGGCCCAAGTGTCGCATCACTTGCCTTTGACGTATCCGCACGAAC
>CBIHME010000183.1:0-1709 GCA_966210965.1 uncultured bacterium | reverse complement strand
ACATGCAATCGACCAAGCCGATGAGTCCAATTCAACAAAACCCATCACTGCATGGCGAAATGCCTGGATGAAAAAAAATGATGCTGGGCAATTTATGTTAAAGTCTCGTGAACGCCAGGAAAAATTACGCGCAGTCAGTTATATCTATTATCAATATCTTGCACGCATGCAAGAGTCGGAGCTATATGACTTTGACGACATGATCCTACGCGTCGTTCACGCAATGGAGGTCTTTCCCGGTCTGCAATATAACCTTCAGGAAAAACATCAGTACATCATGGTTGACGAGTTTCAAGATACCAACATGGCACAGATGCGCATCTTGTTTAACCTGACGAACAATGCTGCAAACGAAGGTCGGCCGAACATCCTCGTTGTTGGCGATGATGACCAGGCGATCTACAGCTTCCAGGGTGCTGACGTTAGTAATATCATCAACTTCCGCCACACATACCGCGACGTCGAAACGATTACGTTAACGGACAACTACCGATCCGCCTCACCGATCCTGTCATCAGCCCGTGAAGTCATCACCCAAGGTGAAGGACGCCTTGAGGATGCGATTAAAGAAATAAACAAGACGCTCACTGCGCATCGTAGCGACGCCGGTAGTGACGTGACGCTAATTGAAACGGCAACAAAACATGATGAACGCCAACAACTTGTGCGCTCAATCAAAGCGCGTATCGATAACGGCGAATCGGCAGATTCCATTGCGGTACTAGCACGTCGACACCACGAGATTATCAGCCTACTGCCGTATTTTAGTGACGCAAATATTACGGTTAATTACGAGCGCCGCGACAATGTTTTGGATATTGATCCAATCATCGCACTTGAATCGACCGCGAAGCTAATCGTGGCGCTATTCGAAGGAAAGCATGACCAAGTCAACGCACTGCTACCTGAATTTTTAACACATCCAGCAATGAATTTTAACGCTAAAGATATATGGAAACTCAGCTTGTCCGCCTATGCGCAGCGGACTTCATGGATGGAAGTTATGGCAGTAACACCCACCTTTGTAGAACTGCACACATGGCTAGTCGAAGTCGCCGCACAAGTTCCGCACGTTCCTCTTGAATTCATTCTTGATACACTGATGGGTCGAACAACGCCCGAAGGCGGAACATACACCGCACCATTCTTCAATTACTACTTCCCATTAGAGAAATTACAGACGCAGCCAGACGAATACCTCGTCTTTCTTGAGGCACTGCGCACAATCCGAACCAAACTGCGTGATTACCGCCAAGACGACACGCCAACCCTTCGAACGCTATTATCTTTTATTGCTTTACATCGCCAACTTGGCAGTACGATCACAAGTATTCGCCCTCATGTCGATCAGCAAAATGGCGCCGTTAACTTGATGACCGCCCATAAATCTAAGGGGCTTGAGTTCGATACGGTGTACGTAATCGGCGCCATTGACACGGCTTGGGGTGAGCGCGTTCGAAGCCGTAGCCGATTGATTAGTTACCCAGAGAACCTTCCGCTTGCGCCGTCCGGTGATAATTTGAACGAACGCATGCGACTTTTCTTTGTCGCCATGACCCGCGCCCGAAAGCAGCTGATTATTAGCTACAGTACATCAGACGACAGTGGGAAGGGGACGCTGTGCGCAAGCTTCTTACTATCGACCACGCTCACGCCGCAAACGATAACATTTGAGCACGGACCAGCGGAATTAGTTGCTAGCGCTGAAC
>CBIHME010000182.1:0-1725 GCA_966210965.1 uncultured bacterium | reverse complement strand
GCTACGAGCATAGCCGCGGCACTGATGAATAGAGTCTGTTTACTAAATATTTTTAGCACATCCCCTCCTCGTTTTAGCTTTGGATATATGTTTGATTATATACCTACTAAGCGTCGATGTGCAGTGATCATGAGCACTATGACGCTGCGAATGTAGCCATAGGAGGTCTCGTAGACGCGCGGACGAATACTGTATTATAGAACGATGATTACAGCAAAAACACGGCACACGCAAAAAGAGTTGCTATGGGGGCGGATTGCCGGCAAGACGGTTTATTTGATGCTAGGCGTTGGTAGTGGGACGTTCGCGGCTAATATCCCCCGAATTAAAGACGGGCTTGGGCTGCGTTTACTGTTGGCATATCTGATGCCACTATTCCCGCTTGTCCTGATCTTGATTGGCGTCGCCGATAATTTTATGACGCTTTCGATTGCATTCGCGCTATTTGGCGGGGTGACGAGTATTGCCGGTATCGCCGTTAACGCGCATGCCATTGATATCGAAAAGGCGTACGCCAAGACGATTATGAGTAGTTTTCATGCCCTGTTTAGTATCGGTGGGCTCGTCGGTGCGGCTGCTGGCGGCGCTATGGCGGCGCAACATGTGTCAATTTTGGCAAGTCTGACTAGTGTTGCTGTAGGGTTGTCGATGATAGGCGCCGCAATGATAACAAAACTTTTTGATGTGACGAAGCACGACTACGCGGACGATCACGAGGTTATTGAGAATGCATCTCGTCACCACGCTGGTAAATGGTGGCGGCAAGTGATTCTGATTGGGTCATTGATGTTTATCTGTTTTCTGTGCGAAGGTGCGATTGCCGATTGGAGCGCGATTCATATAAAGGATGTCCACGGAGTAGGTCCAGTCGTCGCGGTGATGACATATATGATTTTTAACGCCTGTATGACGCTTGGTCGATTGACTGGCGATACGGTAATTCGTAAATTCGGATCTATTCCCGTGTTGATTTCAGGCAGTATGATGGGGGTCGCCGGCCTGTCAATTGGGCTACTTTCAGTAAATCTTGTCGTCGCACTCATTGGATTTGGCATTATCGGGATCGGCTTGTCGGTTTTGGTTCCTATTCTCGTGTCGATGGCCGGCAATCTATCGGGTGGTGATCGTAATGCTGCGCTTGCCCGCGTCAGTACATTCGGCAGTATTGGATTGATGGTTGGGCCGGGGATGATTGGCTTGGTCGCCGAGAAATATGACTTGTTGCACGCGCTACTGATACCCGTCGTGCTGCTTGCGGTGTTTAGTATTACGGCGCTATTAATGCACCCGGCTATTAAAATGAAATACCGGCGCTCGGATACATTAGAGTAATCTTTTACAGGTATAGATTGGCTGTGGTGGACTGAAAGTGTGCTTCGATGCGCCCAGGTGCTCAGCGCTTATGGTACTATGAGAACAACTTAACAAAGGAGAAATCATATGACCGATTTTATACTACGCTTCTTGGTCGCTGGTGGCGTTATGGCGGTGTTTGACGCATTTTGGCTCACTGTTGTCGCGAGTAAGTTTTACAAGAGTCAGATAGGTGGCTTGCTGTTAGAGAAGCCGAATATGACGGCCGCGGTGATTTTTTATGTTATCTATGTGATTGGAATTGTAGCGTTCGTGTTGTCGCCAGCGCTTGAGAAGGGATCGTGGCTGTATGCGCTTGGTTACGGGGCGCTCTTTGGGTTTGTGGCTTATGCAACGTATGACCTTACGAAC
>CBIHME010000181.1:0-1732 GCA_966210965.1 uncultured bacterium | reverse complement strand
GTGGGCGAAATTGTAGGTTGGAAATCCATCAGATTTAATAAGAATAAAATCATCGATTACTTCGGGTCCGGTGTGCAAATCACCCATGACTTCGTCGTGCCAGGTGTATTCTTTTGGATCTGATTTAAATCGAAGTGGCGTCGTACCATTCCATGCGGGTGAGTTCTCTGGGCGGTGATGGCGATAAAGGAACGCCTTTTTTTCTGCTTTTGCTTGATCGCGAAAAGCTTGAATTTCGTCAGGAGTATAGGGGTCGGCATAAGCACGACCGCTGTCGATTAATTTTTGCGCCCATCGTTTGTAGATTTCCAAACGGTCACTTTGGCGGTATGGTCCATAAGATCCATCGACGTCAGGTCCTTCGTCGTACGTGATGCCGAGTGCGCGAAGACTAGTCATAAGATGTTCGGCTGAACCCGATACTTCTCGCTTTTGATCAGTGTCTTCTAGACGAAGAATGAATGCACCACCGGATTGGCGAGCTAAAAGCCAAGCAAAAAGCGCCGTGCGGACACCGCCGACATGCAAGAATCCCGTAGGACTCGGCGCAAAGCGCGTACGGATGGTTGGCGTCTGAGGAGGTGTTGGTGTATCTGACATAAGTAGATCTATTATAACAGATAAAGCACAGCTACCCTACTGGGGTACTACATGCTAGTGGCGATATTTAACACCTGCTCGCTAGATAATGGAGCGTCTCCGTTGATTGTGTAGCGGATGCCATCATTCACCCATGCGGCATTGTTATTGAATATGTAGACGGTAATTCCCTTTTCGCTATGAGGAATGTAACCGCCATTTGAAGATGGTTCAACGTAATTGGCGAGGAGTGCGCTAGAATCCCAACCGCTTTTTTCTTGTTTAACCGTAAAGCCTTGCGAGCTGCCATTAGCGACGTACTGAATGCCGACCTGACCCTCGGTGTACGCAACTTTATTGATGCGATAACCGTCTGGGTGGTAACCGGGGTAAGTTGCCTCGAAGCCTGCTTGGGCGGCAGCAACACGTACTGATAGATTTGGCATATTAAGGTAGGTAAAGTAACCTGCGAGCATAATCAGCGCGAGTGCACCAGATGCGATACTGAATGAACGGGCTTGTTTGCGAGGCTGTTTGACGCGTTTGGTTTTTGCGTTATGGTGTGGAGCTTTGTCAAGCGCTTCAGCGATTGCTTCGTTTTTTATAACCTGGGAGGGCTTTGGCGCATGGACGACCGGCGCGTGCTTTTGCGCGGCGGCGGGATGAGCGGCAGGCTTTGGTGTGTGCTGCATTTTTTGCTGTGCTTTCGCTACCATTGGATGGCTCACTGGACCTATGTCCATGTGGCGAACAGTTGGCTTGGCACCAGTTGGGTGGGCGGCAAACTTAGTGATAGCCGGACTTTTCTGTGTGACAGGGCTAGCATGTGGCTGTGGAGCGGGTTTGCGTAGTATAGGTGTTGCAGATTGGGCTTGGGGCTGGGTGGCGTGCATTTTTTTGACCGCAGCGCGAACAGCAGCGCGGTTTAGGGTAGCGGATTTTTGGGTGACACTATGGATGTTCTGTGAATGCTGAGCGCGAGACTTTATAGGGGCGCTATCGGCTTGAGGTGCCTTTCGTAGGGGCAGTCCAGTCTGAGCATCATAAATAATGCCGTTGATTGTGACTGTTTGTTGGCTCATGTTGGTGTCTCCCCTTATATGAAAATAAGTGAAATGGCTTTCTAGCGGTGGCCATCTCGCTTATGCGGTTT
>CBIHME010000180.1:0-1737 GCA_966210965.1 uncultured bacterium | reverse complement strand
CCAAGGCGACAAATACCTGGTTGATATTGGTATATCACCGCGTAACACCTGCTGGAGCTGCCGACACTGGCCAATTCGATACTCGCATTGAAGACTTTGGTCCGCAAATGGATAGACTAGTATCTAGCGGATTGATGGTAAAGACGTACAACGATGCGCTAGATGAAGTCGTACCCCAGCTTCCATAGCGCGTAAGTATATCAATAATACGACCGCCACGTGCGGTCGTATTATTAGTTTGTATCTGTCTACTCGCGGTACTGTATGATGGGTAAAAAAATAGCACCACGGTCGTGGTGCGTTTGCAGTAGGCTGCGATTTGCAATTTACATGAATGTGCCGCTATGGGCAAGCAGCGTGAATCTGCTTGCCCATAGCGATGGCCTACTTGCGACGGAAGGTAAACCGCCGCGGCTGCGGGCCGACGTTCGCCTGCACCGCATCACGTCGTGCGTTCAGCTGCGACATGACGATCAGTGCGACGCCCAGCGCCAAGAGTGCGAGTGCGATGAAGAACCATGCGTCGTTTGCTCCCGTGTAGGCGAGTGCTCCGCCGGATGCAACGCTTGCGACTCCAGTGTTACCGTAGTTCATTTTTACTCCCAGTGTTGTTGTTTTGAACGGTACGACATGATGACTGACGAAATAACCCAGTAGTGTCGAATGACACTATAGATCAGATCGGGTATCACCGTAAGGATGACAAGCATGGACTTCCACCCCATTTTATGCGACATCCATGCCTGGTAAACTCCCATAAGGGCAAGCAACCATAAATCTGCAATAGACGTCGTTCCCCTGGCGATGCCATGGATAATCAATACAGGCCACAAATAAAACAGCGGCAGGATTGAAAGACCAAAGATCATTACCAAAGAACTCGTGCGAGCTTCGCGGCTAAACTTACGTCGCCGCAACTCATCGATCGTTCCTCTGACCCAACGTTTGCGCTGCCGAACGAGTGTCGGCAGGGTTCGCATCAGATCAGTATGGGCGATCGAATAATAGTTGTTCGTGCATCGCCACCCGAGTTTTTTAATATCGAGTGTCAATGTGAAATCTTCGACAAGGTTGTCATCACGCTCCGCATACAAACAGGCTGTGGCTGTGCTGCGTTGCTGTTTTGAGGCAAGAAGTTGAAGAATCGGCTCGGCTCGTATGATCGAGCCAGCACCTGACATCGTGTGGATGTCGCTTCTGATACGGAGCGTTCCCGCTCTCGCGTATTCGACTTCCTGCATCCAAATGATCGCCATATTAAAGATCGAAACAATGAACGAAAATACGAACTTTATTAGCAGGCTGTAGGTATTTTGATATCTGTCGTCCAGATGTGCCGCACGCTTAGGGGGCCAGGATGGCAATGAAGCCAATCCTTTTTTCCCTTCGCACACTGCACTCAGAACGCCAAGTTTTTTATCAAACGACATGACGTTCAAGCCTGTTTTTAGGAAGTCGGGGTCAAAGACCGTGTCGGCATCCATCGTGACGATAAACTCAGGTATCGTGCCCTCTTTGATGAGGTGGCGAAACCCGGTATTCAGTGCACCAGCCTTTTTATAGGTATTGCCCGATGTCTCAAGAACGGTGACGCCCATTCCTTTTGCAATATCGACAGTTTTGTCCGATGAATTATCGGATATAACGACGATTTGGTCAGGAGTGCGCGTTAGATTCTTGAGTGAATCGATTGTCGCAGCTATGTCTTTTTCCTCGTTGTGAGCAGGAACAAGAACC
>CBIHME010000179.1:0-1744 GCA_966210965.1 uncultured bacterium | reverse complement strand
AATGTTGAAAAGTGAACAACATCGAGCCCTGGAGGAATGACTTTTTTTGGTCCGGCAACGGCAACGATCTTATAGCCGCTTCGGTGTGTTTCGGACAGATTGTCGGCAATATCGCGGGTAGCCGCAGAGTTGCCGATAATCAGGACGCGACTGGTGCCGCGATCAAAATAAAACAAGAGACTGCGCGTGACGCGGAGTGCCTCGCGGGTTAAGAGGATCAATCGAAATGAAGCGACTAGGGCATAGACGGCTACCAAACGGGCGGGGAATAATTCGCTATCGGTTGCGTACTGCCAACCAATCACCATTAGAATGCCGATAAATGACCCAACGGCAATTTTACTCCACTCGGCCAAGCGGCGATTATAGGTGTTGGCATGATAGAGTCCGAGTGATGCAAATATAAGAATCCAGAAAGGGGTGATCGCAAGGAAGCTAATAAAGTAATCAACAGCGCCAACTTCAGATACGAGTGGCCTATCGTCCATTTGCACACGCAAGATGTATGCGGCAATAAAGGCAAGTAAGAGCACAACGAAGTCAGCGATAATCAGGACGAGACTGTAAAATTTAGTGTTTTTCGATGGCATTTGTGCTGCTATTATAGCATTTTTTCGATACACTAGAGGGAATGAATGTATCTCGACTGGAAAAGGCATATATGGTTCTGCTGGCGGTTATTTTTGGAGGAATTGTCCTGCATGCGCCAATCAGCGTTGGATTGGGGACATTATTTCCGGACTATGACCTGCTGATCAAGTCCTGGAAAGAGGTATTGATGTTGCTATCGGTACCGCTGGCCATCGCCATTATTACTCGTCGCAATCTATGGCAAGAGCTGTGGCGTGATTGGATTTTCCGATTGATCATCGCCTATGTTATTTTACATTTCCTAACCATGGCGGTGTTGTATCAAGGGGTGGCGGCAACGGCGGCAGGCCTGGCGATTGATTTACGCTACATACTGTTTTTTGGCCTGGTATATATATTGGTGCGCACCCTGCCCGTCTATCGTCGGTTACTACTTAAGATCGGCCTGATCGGCGCAGTAATTGTGGTAGGATTTGCGACATTGCAATTGTTTTTGCCGCTAGATATCCTAAAACACCTAGGTTATAGTAAAGAAACAATCGTTCCGTATTTAACCGTGGACGAGAATCCTGACTACGTGCGAGTGAATAGTACGCTGCGCGGCCCTAATCCGCTGGGTGCGTATGCGGCAGTCGTTTTAACGTTATTAATTGCAGCGCTGGTACGCAAAAGGCTTCAATTTGCCGATAAAAAGATCGCTATTGGCATTGGTCTGCTGACACTATGCAGTCTGATTGCGTTATGGGTAAGTTACTCTCGCAGTGCATTGCTGGCGGTGGTTGCTAGTGTGGCTGTTGTATTGGCGATGACAATTGCTCGTCGGCTATCACGAAAGGTGTGGGTGATTACCGCTGCTGTTACCTTTGCGATTATTGGCGGATTGATAGCTAATCAGAACAGTAGTTTTGTATCGAATGTGTTGCTGCACGAAAATCCTAACGAGGGTAATTCATTTAATTCTAATGATGGCCATCTTGAGTCGTTAATCCATGGCACCGAGCTGTTGATTGCACAGCCACTTGGTGCGGGTGTTGGTAGTACGGGTTCGGCATCGTTGTATACTGATACGCCTAGGATCATTGAAAACCAATATTTATTTGTTGCGCACGAGACGGGATGGCTAGGGCTGTTGGTGTTCGTCGCTATATTTATA
>CBIHME010000178.1:0-1750 GCA_966210965.1 uncultured bacterium | reverse complement strand
GTGAGAATTCTGCGATCATGGGTCTTCGGCGATGATCAGGGTGGCGTGCAGGAGTACATAGTGAAGATGCCCCGGCAGATACTCGAACTGAAACGAGCAGATTAAACCGTGATTTGCCATTTCTTGACCTAGCCTTTGAAATAGCCAATCTCGGTAACTTCCTCTCATTCTTCGAAAATGCGTTAGCGGATATTCAAGTATGGCAGGGTACGCATCGTATTTTAGCTGTCGGGCCAACTCACTGGCAAGATGAACGGGATTATCCATTGCGGTTCGGTCATCGTACATCGTCGCAAAACATCCTAACGTTCGGTGTGGTGATGTCGCTGCAAGTTGGCTTCGCGTACGTCCAGGCTGACGACGAATCTGCAGGTGGTGTTATCATACAATATCTTTGTTCTGAATTCGTGTAGCTGAATCTGTGAGCTGTCGATATGCTGCATGAATAACGGGAGGGCGGTATCGTGAAATTTCTTTTCAACAAGTGTATATGCCATGCTGGTATTGGGGGATGACGCAAGAAGCATGAGCGGTTCAAAGTTGATGCCAGCAATAGCTCGGATGTCGATATCGACCTGAGCGCTTAAGTGGCTATCGCCACTAATGTACCTTGCAGTGACATCATCTATGAGGCGTGCAATCGCATCGGTCATGCTGGGCGGATGCGCAAGGTCGAGTCCGTGTTTTTTTCGAATCGACGCACTGCGCAGCTTTTGCAATTCTTCATTGGGTAGCATCGCTTGTCCTCATTTCAATGATCGGATGAAAGGTGCGGGGTGACTAGTGTAAAATCAGTCAATCTAGGAAACTATAACAACATTACATTCCATTGTCAATTAATGGCGTGTCTGGTATAATATATAGGTATTATTAATCATATCGAGAACTCCGCCATGGCAGAACACCACTGATCCAGAGTAGAGGTTACGGTATAGCACACAGAAGGAGTTACCATCATGGCAACTGAAACCCCATCACTGCGAATTCGTATTCGCCTAAAAGCATATGACCATAAGGTCATTGACCAGTCAGCAAAGCAGATTATCGATACGGCTATCCGTACCGGTGCAAGTATTGCTGGTCCTGTGCCACTGCCTACGCGTCGCAGTACGTTTACTGTCGTTAAATCACCGCACGTCTACAAGACAGGTGGTGAAGCATTCGAAATGCGCGTTCACAAACGCCTGATTGACATCACTAACGCAACGCCAAAGACGATCGATAGCCTGCAAAACCTTAGCCTTCCAGCTGGTGTTGATGCAGAAATCCGCATGTAACGGAGCGAATACTAATAAAAAACCTCGTTGTAATGACGAGGTTTTTTATATTGAAAGTGTGTTTCTATTCGGCTTTAGTAGGTGCCGGAGCTTTTTCTGGCAAAGTGTATGTTTCATGTAGGTACGTGTTAAGCTCGACCTGATCGTAGATGTCTTGGATCTTTACATTCAAGTACATGACCCACGCACCTAGTGCTAGTACGAGTACGCTAAGGATTAGCCAATAAATCGACTGCCTAGTAAACTGAAAGGTCATGAAAGGGGTGGAGTCTTTAGTTGGGCGGAATGATTGTTCGGCAACGATTTTTTGCTTTTTAGCAGCGGGTTTGTTTGTAGATTTGCGCGTCATCGTAGGCTTTTTTGCCGTTGATTTTGCCGCAGATTTCTTAGTGGTTGTAGCCATGTGATTCCTTATATTTTAAACGTTATCAGTATTATGGCGTACTTCTACCCCGTATGCAATAGCCTGATTG
>CBIHME010000177.1:0-1750 GCA_966210965.1 uncultured bacterium | reverse complement strand
TCCATATATAATCCTGTTTCGAAATAAAATACATGATTCACTCGTTCGCCTTGCTATACTAAAACGATGAGAACTATAGAACGAGATATTGTTGGTGCATTTATTTTTTCTTCTGAAGGTAAGGTTTTACTTGGACATAATAAAAAAGGTGGCGTATATCAAGATCAGCTCGTCGTACCCGGCGGCGGCATAGAAGGTGATGAATCAAAACAAGATGCTCTTCACCGAGAAATCCTAGAGGAGACAGGCATCGATATCTCCGATGCAGTCATTACCGAGATTGACGGTAAATCGGTTGGAGAAAGTGAAAAAACACTTCGAGAATCCGGCGAACGGGTCATCGTTAAAATGAACTTTTATGATTTTAAAGTACAATTAAACACTTCAGCGCAAGAAACGCAGCTTACTTTTGAAGATGATTATGGTGACGCTACGTGGTTAACTGCAGATGATTTAGCGAGCGCCGCAATAGGTCCCGCAACAAGATCGACATTGCAAAAGCTGAATTTTATTTAACTTCAATCACATCACAGTGTCGCGATGCCAATCGGCTGATTTTTCATATTGTTTACAGATATCATTTCATGTTGTATAGTTATACGATCCTGAATCACGACTAGATAGGATTGAACATGAAACATTACCAGGCACTGATTATGATTGCAGCGCTCGCAGTATCTATTACTGCGTGCGGCAATACAGATCAAAGCACGACAACCGAAAAGGTGACGCCGTCGGTCACGACGGACGGTGTCGATCGCAGCAAGACGATCGAGTTCGACGGCAAGAAATACACTTGCGGCGATGCCCTTGAACGACCCGAGCAGTCGTGCGAAACCGATGTACAAAATGCATTCAATCAGTGGGGCGACAATCTCATCGATTACGCCAACAGCCCGTTCGTTTCAAGCGGAGCATGGAGCTCATTAAGCTTCGCTGACATCGGCGTTGCCGGATTAGCGGCGTGCTCGTTTGCTGAAAAGGACAATGCTTTCGGCTTTACGCAGTACATGAAGCGGTTTAAAAATGGTGAGTACGGCAAAAATGAATCTGACGTATCAAGCCTGTACATCGCCGCGACAACGGCACTTTGCCCTGGAGTGTAAAATATAATGTCTCGGGCGGATCAATTGCCGCCCGAGACACCCCATTCTCAATCGAGCACCACTCGTTGGGGATGGGCTTTTTAATTAGCATTAATCCAAATAACAGAAGAGCCCACTAGCGAACCAGTGAGATTACGAATTTTCATTCGTCTCTTCTGCTCCGTAGAGGGCGTTTATACAGATGATTTTTGTCGATCCCATTCATCCTGAGATATCGCATTGAGGCGCAGCCGCGTTTGAGCTTGCGTCTGATACTCCCAAAGGCGCATCAGTTGCGACTCTTGATGACGATCCTGATGGCCAACCAAAAAGTTGTAATGCTCGGTGACCATAAACATCCACTGCTGGTAGCGTTGATAGAAAGAATCCCAAGATGACGCTTTCATTTTTCGCTCCCAGATCCATATGCGGATCAAATAGCGAAGGCCGGTGGATTGCGGCCAGACGAACTGCGGTTCCGGCTGAGAGGGCTCTTTTGGCTTCATGGCGTCCCATCCTGCGATTATCATTTCGATATCGCGATCAGACAATGCGTTGTTGCTAAAATCCAACTTTGCTCCTAAGGTACGACGATAGGTAACGTGCAAATTATATTATAGCATATATAAACGATATAATCAAAATTCCTGAACAGAGAGCCACCG
>CBIHME010000176.1:0-1776 GCA_966210965.1 uncultured bacterium | reverse complement strand
GGACTAAAGAGTCTCGCGCCCACCCAAATACGGCTGTAGTACAGTTGGGACTTTGAGTTTTCCATCCTCAGTCTGATAATGCTCGATCACTGCCACAAGCGAACGCGCCAATGATACGGCTGTTCCATTCAAGGTATGCACAACCTCTACGCTACCGTCTTTGCGACGCACGCGAATATTTAGATTTCGAGCCTGGAAATCCGTACAGTTTGAGCAACTCGTTAGCTCGCGATAGTTACCATCTACTTTTGACCAGTACTCAATATCATATTTCTTTGATGCCGGCGCGCCCAAATCACCAGATGCGATATTGATAACATGATATGGAATTCCAATTGCTTGCCATAATTCTTCTTCAATCGACAAGATACGTTCGTGCATATCAATACTCTGTTCGGGTAATGTATACGCATACATTTCTAATTTATTGAATTGGTGAACTCGGAAAAGTCCGCGCGTATGCTTGCCGTACGTACCCGCCTCTTTGCGGTAACAAGGGCTTAGTCCAGCGTAAAGCAGCGGTAGCTGATCTTCGTTTAAGATTTCATCCGCGTGATAGCCAGTCAATGACATTTCCGCTGTAGCAATCAATGATAAGTCCTCTCCCTCGAGATAGTATTCGTCGCTTTGGTCGCTCGACCTAGGAGCAAATCCTGTCCCTGTCGCAACGCGGCTATTCACCATATGCGGTACGGTCATAAAGGTAAATCCTTTTTTAAGGACGAAATCAAGCGCAAACTGCGTAATTGCATTTTCAAGAAGTGCAAGATCACCCTTTAAGTAGTAGAACTTCGCACCGGCAACTTTCGCGCCACGCTCAAAGTCAACCCAGTCACGACCGACGGCGTAGTCCAAATGATCAGTTGCACCCGTCTCTTGATCACCCCATTTTTTAATCTCGACACTTAACTCCTCACCACCAATCGGGACATCATCCTGAATCATGTTTGGCAGTCGATCAAGAAATGCGCCCAACTGGTCTTCGGCCGCTTTTAGGCTGGCCTCGATCTCGGTAAGCTGATCTTTCAATAGCTTACTGCTGGCAACGAGATCATCAGAAGGCTTACCGCCCTTCATTTGAGAAGAAATACTATTGCGTTTTTCGCGCAAATCATCCGCCGCCTGTTGCAGCTCGCGCTTCGCCTTATCACATCGAAGCAGTTCCTCAATATCAACATCATAGCCTTTATTCCGTGCGTTCTCTTGAACCTTGGCTGCATTTTCTCTAATAAAACGAATATCTAACATGCTGCTATTGTAACACTCCCCTTACACCGAGGGTAGCCCCGACGAACTATTCCGTACGCAGTGCTTCGATCGGGTCTAGCTTGGCGGCTTTGCGTGCCGGTAGCCATCCCGCGACAATCGCCACGACAATCAGCGCACCAATCAGTATGCAAATCTGCGTGTAATCAAACAATAGAATCGCGTTCCCCTCGCCCAAGTCGAGTTGCGCAGTAATCCATGGATTTAGTGACATACCAAGCGCGATTGCGCCCACCGCTCCTATCACTCCGCCCAAAAAGCCTATCCATGCGGCCTCGATCCTAAACAGCCAGCTTACATCACTCCCTCGCATTCCTAGCGCCTTCATTAAACCAATCTCACGAGTGCGCTCAAGAACCGATATATACATCGTATTAACGATACCGAAGATACTCGCGATAACCGTAATGACTCCAAAAACCCCCACAAGGATCTGCAGCACATCGACAAACTGCGTGATAGTTTTTTGGATATCTTGACTTGTCTGCACATAATAGCCACGCGACTTTA
>CBIHME010000175.1:0-1795 GCA_966210965.1 uncultured bacterium | reverse complement strand
GTTGATCCACATCGTTGCCGCGAGCGACGGCAACATAATAAGCAAATAGTTGCGAGACAACATTAAATACAAGAGGCGTTAGCGATTTTAGCTTCGTCTTGACGCGTATAACTTCCTCTGCGGCAATACGCTTATCAGTATCGGTAATGACAATCGCGTGTGCCCCTCGTGCGTTCATTTCGATTATATTGCTCTGTGTTTTCTCATATAGCCAATTATCCTGCAGATAGCATACTTCAAAGAAACGATCATCAATTAGTGCGATCGGACCGTGCTTCAGCTCACCCGCCGCGTATCCCTCAGCTTGAATATAGCTGACCTCTTTCAGCTTCAGCGCCCCCTCAAGCGCAATCGGATAATGCGTATCGCGACCCACGTACAAGGCATGGTCATATTTCGCGTACTTTTTCGCAATGCGCCGCACATCCTCAACCGATCGCTCGAGTGCTGCTTCAATCTCCTCAGGTAACATATCCAGTTCATTGATGTACATATTAAGATCTTTAGCACTGACACCCTTTGCCTGCGCCACCATCAAGCCAAACATAGTAACAGCCGCCACCTGTGACGTAAAGGCCTTCGTGCTCGCCACACTTACTTCGGCACCGACATGTACATACACGCCACCATCGACTTCACGAGCAATCGTACTGCCAACAGCGTTCACTACACCCAAGCACTTCACACCTCGGCGCTTCAACTCCTCAAGGCAGGCAAGTGTATCAGCCGTCTCGCCAGACTGCGACACGATCAGGGCTACGGTATTATCCGGTACATGGAAAGAACGGTAGCGCAGCTCACTAGCAATTTCCGATCGGACAGACACGTCATCATTAAATTGCTCGATAAAATAACCCGCCATTACGCCGGCATAGTACGCCGTACCGCAGCCGATAATCATGATATTACGCACAGCCCGCAGCTCGTCGTCGCTCATATTCAGCCCGCCAAGCTTAACGCTGTTCGCGTCTAAATTAATACGCCCGCTCAATGTCGATCGTAAACTGTTAGGCTGATCGTATATTTCCTTCAACAAAAAATGATCAAAACCTTCTTTTTGAATAGATTGCAGATCCATTTCTAATTTTTCGACTTTTGCCTCGACGACCTGCGTTTCGATGGTATACAACTGAACCCCTTCGCGAGTACACACCCCAATCTCGCCGTCGTGCAAATAAATCACTTGGTCTGTATAACCAACCAGCGCCGAGGCATCGCTAGCGATAAACACCTCACCATCGCCGACGCCAACAATCAATGGACTTCCTTTTCGGGCGATAATGATTTCATCAGGATTCTTGACGCTAAACAAAGCAATACCATATGCGCCCACGACCATCTTTAAAGCCCCACTCACCGCCTCTAATAGATTGCTCGCATCTTTATAAAGATAATCGATGAGAGCTGTCAGCACCTCGCTATCCGTATCGCTCTTAAATGTATAGTCCTGTGCCGCTAACATACGCTTAAGGTCCTGATAATTCTCGATAATACCATTGTGGACCAAATAGATATCACCCACATGATGCGGGTGTGCATTACGTTTACTTGGCGCACCATGCGTCGCCCAACGGGTATGGCCGATTCCGACAACATCAGATGTTTGATGAGTTGCAACTTTACCATCTAGCTCCGCCACCTTACCTCTTGCTCGCAAAAGTGTTGTCTTTGACTTCTGATCGATTGTCACGATACCCGCACTGTCATATCCCCGGTACTCCAACCGCTTCAGTCCACTAATCAAAATTGACTGTGCCTCTTTAGCGCCAATATATCCAACGATGCCACACATATT
>CBIHME010000174.1:0-1803 GCA_966210965.1 uncultured bacterium | reverse complement strand
AAAAACACCCATTGTGCTATGGGTGTTTTTACGGATTTCAGGTGCCTGTAAATTTAGAGTTCAATCATAGGGTTCTTATTGTGCCCAATATACTCCCTTTCAAACTCTCGAAGTAGTTTCCGCCGCTGGTGTCTTTTGTACGGTGTCGCAAGTCGCGACTCCTGGGTGAACTTTTCGTTACTTCTTTTTGTGCGTGACATACTAACCTCCCACTAACCTAATTTTAGTACTGCGTGTTAAGTCGCAAGATCGGGAAGACCTGCTTTCGACTGACGGCATCACGTTTTTCGATCGGCTCAATATCAGCTATAAAGGACAGTTCTTCGTCGAGCCCGGGGAATTCTTTCATCTTTTTTGTTTTGAAAGCCTGGATTTTCATATCAAGCTCATGCTGTGAATAGTGATACATCCTACCCTCCAAAAATGATTTTACGTTCGCTCCACCTCACTTAAGTTAAACTTCGTGGTGCTTCTATCTAAGTACTATAGTGTCCAGCAGTCCGACTAGCTGTGACACAACTTACTCAAACCATGTGATAATTTTCACCAGAAGACTAGGGGCGGTATAATAAGGTATAGAAATGGATAGTCTAATCCAACAGCTACGGCCAAAAAGCACACTGCGTGTCGTAAAAAAGGGCGCGAACGTCCTTTTTCAGGGAGAGGTCCCACGTCGGGCGATGGTTGTTCGCGACGGCGTCATCCGCGCCTATACCATCACCTCGAATGGAGAAGAACGGGTCGTGGAGCTCTACAGCAAGGGTGACGTCTTCCCGCTCACCTGGGTACTCGGCGAAACGACGACCAGCTTGTTCTATTACGATGCCGTGACGGATGCACGGTTGATGAGTGTCTCAAAGTAAGACTTCGGCCACGCTCTCACAGAGAGCCCAGACATGCTCCGCTCCATGCTCCGTTTCGTCGGCAGTCAATACACGGCCATGCAGCTACGAATTACCGGGCTCGAGCAGTCACGAGCTGTTGAAAAGATCGGCTTTACGCTCTACTACCTGCTTTTTCGCTACGGTGTCGAGAAAAAGGCAGGCCTACACACGATCAACATCAAACTGAGCCAGCTGATGATCGCTAGTCTTGTCGGACTAACTAGGGAGAGCACGACGAAAAACCTTAAGGTGCTCAAGGACAAAGGGATTATCTCCTACGCCGGCTCTGTGTATACGATCGATAAGCACCGTCTCGAGCAGTTCCTGGGCGAGGACAGTTTCCGCGACCTCAAACTACTCTAGTC
Organism: uncultured bacterium; assembly: GCA_966210965.1. Classification (GTDB taxonomy): domain Bacteria; phylum Patescibacteriota; class Saccharimonadia; order Saccharimonadales; family Saccharimonadaceae; genus UBA6022. The sequence goes on along the minus strand of CBIHME010000174.1, from coordinate 554 downwards.
TTCTTCGGCAAGCGTGTCTTTGGTGATACGGATAAGTTCGCGAGGTGAGGCACGCGCCTTTAGGACATAGCGATGTGCACCGAGATCGTAAGCCTTATCAACTTCTTTTTGAGCATCGTAGTTACTAAAAACGATGATTGTCGTGTCTTTATGCTTTGGTGCTTGGTATTTTTCTAGAAACTCTATCCCATCCATCACCGGCATACGCAGGTCAAGGAACATGATGTGTGGATCACCGTTCTTTTCTATTTCTTGCAAGGCCTCTTCGCCGTTATGAGCAGAGCTAACCTGATAGCCGGCAGAGCTAAGAATAGTGTTATACGCACTATTTAAATCAACATCGTCCTCGACGATCAATATCTTTGCCTGCTTGGTCATGTTGCTCTTCCTCTCATTGTCTTCTCCCATAGTACGCACCTTGGTGTCGGATAATAGTGACATTTTTTACACTTTATCATTTTTGGGTAACTTTATCGTAAAGATTGTCCCACGTTCATCGTTGGGTGCAAAGCTGATGTCGCCCTCATGAAGATCAATAATTTTTTTTGCCCAGT
>CBIHME010000173.1:0-1827 GCA_966210965.1 uncultured bacterium | reverse complement strand
TATTAAAACTAATCAGAGTCAGCGTATTGATCGTATTGAATATGCGTTCGGCGTACAGACATCTCGCGGAGCGCATTTACAGTTCGAGTATGAAGGTCGTAATGATCCAGTCACCACCTATGTGGTCGGTCATTTGACGCAAACTAATCATCGATTACGAACGATCAAATCTTTTAATGGTGGTCTCGAAATTCGTCGTTATGAGCTTACCTATAATGAAGAGTCAGCGACAACGTCTCATGACACTACAAGTCGAATCAATAAAATCCGAGAATGTGTAGGTAGTGTATGTGGATTAGCTACACATTTTGAATGGTCAATTCCGGCATCCGCCTTTCCCGGTACGGGAGTAAACCTTAGTTTAACTGGAGGGGTCTTTCACAGTGTGTTTGGAGATGTTAATGGTGATGGACTAATGGATGTGGTATGGCACGACCGTAACAATCGGTTGAGATATGCCTTTTCATCAATTAATGCAAGTGGTCAGTTACAGTTTATCCCAGGTACTTTTGGGGCGGGGGCGTCTCAAACTTTTTATTTATCCACATACTCAAAATCCCCAATTCAGATCTTGGATTACAATGGTGATGGACGTAGCGACGTTCACGTTAGCAATGGAGTTTTGCTCTCACTACCGCAACCAGATGGAAGTTGGCGATTATCCGACACAGTATCTAGTTTACCTTTAGCAGGTGTTCCCGGGGCGGTGGGCGCTTATGCGCTTGGTGCCGATATAAATGGCGATGGATTACCTGACTGGCTGTCTGCTAGCGGCGGATATTCAACTTACGAAGTAGCACTGTTTAATACTTCCTATATAAAATACGGGAAAATCATGGAGGACGTTAATTCTTCCGTTCGATATCAAGTGGGTCCGTCATTTGATGTGACACAATCCTTGACTACCGGCCCTACACCTTGTGATCAACCGCAACTGTGCATTTATGCTATTGGCAATCAACCAATAAAGAATATTTATTCCGCTGAAGCCGATTTTAATGGCGACGGTCGAATAGATGTATTGGCGAGAGCTATTCGAACAGTGGATTGTCAGAATGCAGATATTGATGGATTGGGCATTGACTGCAGGCTTGAGTATCGTATAAATCCATACGTTTTAAAAAGCACAGATGGCAGCACTTCCGGGGCGGTCGATCTAAAGTTATATGGTGGTTCTGATTTGGCTGCCGACACAATGTTTCACGCCGATGAAATCGGACATTTTCTAACGACTGATCTCAACAACGATGGATTATCAGATCTCGTATATGGACGGCAGGATCGTTGGTATGTGAGATTAAGTACTGGAAATGGCTTTACTCCTGCAAAGCTATTTATGTTGACTGAGAATCATCAAGGCCGCCCCTCGTTGCAAGATATTAATGGTGACGGTTATCCAGATTTTATTTGGGTAGATGGTCATCTTGATATTGCATCAGAGACCAATATTCCGCCGGGAAAATTGCGTGTGAAATATTGGGTTCCCCAGGTAAATAATTTCTCAGACTCAGATAAAGAACTGCGTAATGAAATGGGTTTATATGGAACCTTTTAAAGAACTAACCCTGGGATTCCCGCAGGCCAAATCGGGCACGTTATAGAAGAACTGTACCGGTACCCCTACTTCAATCATTTAATAATGGATTTTAATGGCGATGGCAAGGTGGACTTTGTTCGTCAGCCTGCACGTGATAGTGGTGCAGTGACAGTCGTTTTGAATGCCGCCGGCTCTTTGCCTCGGAACAAGATTACAAGCATCCAAATAGAAGAGGGAAATGTCAGAGATATACGCTATGAGCCAATTAGCCGCTCGGCGCATTACACGCG
>CBIHME010000172.1:0-1911 GCA_966210965.1 uncultured bacterium | reverse complement strand
TCAGCACTGCCTGCGATAAGGCTGCGCGCGATGAAAAAACAATCGCATTATGAAAAAGCCCAGCGCTTTTTATCGATGCATTGGTAAATTCAGGTTTTGATATTAATTCCAAAATAGGAGTTTGATCATAGCCAAGCACGATGTGACTGTTTGTGGATTGCAAAGCGTCAAGCCCAACGATGTCGCGGTAATATGCGCTAACCTTCTGAAGGTCTTTGACATACAGCTGGGACGGCTTTATCTGCAGCGAATTCGCAAGAATTGATTTTTTGCTGGTCATGTCGATACGTTCCTTTGGCGGCTAATGAAAATACTATATATAGTATAGCATAATGCGTACATGTGAGGATGTATACGTGCGCGCATCGTATCATTATTGTTTATTTATCTGCTTGCAACTGTCATCTTGATCGATGAGACTTGTAAAAAGATAAATGAGAGATAGTTTATCCGACTGTAATAAGTCGACGTGTGGAGCGCATTTTGACTGCGCTCCACACGTGACATTTAGCTACGCGCTAGCATCTGTAAAATGCTAGTTGCCGCCCGCTTGGGGTACGACATACGTCGGCTGATAGGGGTTACAGCCCTTGTCGATGCACAGGCTCTTCAGGTAATCATCGACACTTGGGAAGCCGGCAACTTCTGCTTGCTTCTGAAGCGCCTTTTGGCGGGCTACCTCAGTTTCGGCGACCGCCGTGTCCTTTTGTGCTTCGGCGGCCAGCTTTGCAGCGTTTGCTTCGGCGATTCTGGTTTGTTCGCCGGCGATTGCGTCTTTCAGCTTCTGGTCAACCGGATCGGGCTTTCCGACGGTGACCTGGATGTTCGTGAAGTACTCGACGCCGCCGCTTCGTTCTTTGATCCGCTGTGGCAGTTCAGTTGCGAGCGTGGCTTCGAGCTCTTGACGCACTGCCTCATCGTTCCAGATTTCCTGCCATGGGTACTTCTGTGCGACGCGAACAAGCGCAACCTCCGTTGGTTGGCCAACTACAAAGTTCAGTAGCTTGACCCACCCGTCGGCATTTCCATCCTTATCTTCATCCGGCGCGTTCAGCCAGCCGGTGTGTTTGGTGCCTTGTGCGCGGTGAAATTCCTTCAGGAGTTTGCAATCGCGCGTCAGGTCCATTGTCACGACGACGGGGACGTTGAGTTCAGCCGGAGCTGAACGGTTGGCGACGACCTTGTAAGGCCCTCGCTCCGAGCCTTCTCCGCCCGTTGCGTCCCAGCTAATCTGGCGCGCCGGGTAGATGAAGATTTTGTCATGCATGCTGGGCCTGAATTTTTCAGGATCCTGGCATTCATCTTTCAGTTTCGGATCGATGGGGAAGAGGCTGCCCTCTTGGATGACCGCAATCTCTCCGGACTGCGTTGTCGTACCGGCGCAGCCGGTGAGGCCAAGTGCTGCTACGAGGGCGACGACGCTTACGATGATCTTCTTGCTACGCTTCACTTAAGGTCCTTCCAGGCATCTGAGTCAGGGTGGTAGGGGTCGATGAATTTTCGAACGCGCTCTCGCTCGTTCTGTTCCTGCCGTTCTACTTCAAGTTCGGCTTTTCTTTCCGCCAGTTCTTGCCGCTTTTTGCGCGACAACCCACTGTACGGATCGTTCTGGCGAATGGCTGCACGGTGCTTGTAAATGCGCCATGCTAGCCAAGCTAGGGCAACAACTATCGCTACAATTGCTAATATGTAGGGCAGTGCTCTCACGCCAACCTCCAATTCATTTGGTCCGGAGTGTAGCTAAATCTTCATCCTGAGCTACTCTACGGGCGTGCTATTTGCGCCGATAGAGTAGCTCAGGAGATGGATATAGATTGAATAAACTATCTCTTGTTAAGGTGCTTTCGTGCAAAAATATCGATGGATATATATGTACGAAGACCTGAAATATGATAACACATAGATATAAAT
>CBIHME010000171.1:0-1928 GCA_966210965.1 uncultured bacterium | reverse complement strand
TCATCTAATAGACCCACCAATCCGCCGCCAATGAGGGCTGCAAGTGGCAAATACGTCTCGGCACGATCAAGGTTAAACGCGAACGTAATTATAGCAATCGCGATGATCCCAATCACGCCCGCCATGGTTGGGATGTTACGCTTAAATTTATCCGCATGAAGTTTTGTAAATACTTCTAGATTCTCTCCTGTCGTACTCGTCATGCGCTGTTTTTTCCAGAACTTATATCGATACGCGAGGTATGTGTATAACGGGGTTAGCAACATCGCAACAATAAACGCAATGACGCTCAGAATAAATACATCCGTCAGGTCTTTTGTAAATACAGCATGAAGATTTTCGTTGTTCATTATTAGCCTTTCGGTTGCAATTTCATATAATCAATCATCCAGTTGGAAATATCGGTAAAAATTGGCATCGCATCGGTGCTTCCACCAAGGTTTAGATCCTTGCCTGATACTCGCACCATTATGACATACTTTGGCCCATCACTACTAGCGCTATCGCCGCCAAAGCCCAGATAAGACCCGACCGTCACATCGTCAACATACCCGCTATCCTGTAGTGTTTCAGATGTACCCGTTTTACCGCCGACAAAGAACCCTTGCGTATCCCGGTTGGCGTAGAATTCTCGACGCGCATCCAATACCATTTGACGGACTTGGTCGGACGTCTTCGGGCTGACGACAGCAGATCTACTAAGGTTCGGTTTTGCCGCGTCAAAAGTCGTGCCATCGTCATTTATCGTCCCTGCGATAACCGTTGGAGTGTAGTAGTTGCCACCGTTAATTACCGCGCTGAATGCCGCGCAAACCTGCACCATTGTCACATTCATTCCTTGGCCAAACACCATGTTTGAATACTGCACCGCACCGCCATACTGGTCCTTGGGCGAGCGAACAATACCTTTGGCTTCTCCGGCAAGCTCAATACCAGTTACCTCGCCAAGTCCAAGTCGATCGTGAAAATAACTATAAATAGTATTACGCGCTTGTTCGGTGATATAACTTCCATTACCCAGTAACTGTGCAATAGTCACGAAGGCGGTATTTAACGAATAATTCATTGCCTTTTGGTAGGTGATATTCCCCGTGTGACCCTTAGTGGCATTTTTAATCGTCTCACCCTCTACCTTAATACTATCCGTATTGTTGTACGTCGAGTTAGGCGCCACTACTCCCATATCGATACCCGTTGCCATCGTTAATGTTTTAATCACCGAACCAGCTTCGTACGGCTCGCTAATCGTCCCGTTATTTACGACGGCAAAATCTTGTATTTCGCTCAATTTCGCAGGGTTGTAGGTTGGATAGTTGGCCATTGCCATTACTCGTCCGCTCTGTGGGTCCATCACCATCACGCTACCGTGTGTCGCGCCTGTGCGCTGCAGTCCATCAACAAGCGCTTTTTCTGTATACGACTGGATATTCCTGTCAATTGTCATAACGACATTATCACCATTATCCTCGGGGGTAAGAATGTTTTCTTTACCGATTGTAAGCGGCACATCACGGACGTCTGCGACTGTTTTCAGCAAACCATCTTTTCCTTTTAATCGCTCATCAAGTGCGCCTTCAATGCCGTACTGACCCTTGCCTTCTGCATTCACATAGCCAAGCGTCTGCGCCGCCAGTTGCCCTTCTGGGTATACTCGCTGGGTTTCACGCTGAAAGCCAAGGCCGCTTAATTTTTTCGCTTTCAACATCTCCGTCTGTTTCAACGACACTTTTGTAGCCAATACTTGATAGCGCCGCTCTTTTGCAGATAGTAGCTCTTCAAGGTTCGCTTTGGCGTTACCACCAGCGATACTTCGAATCGCCTCGACGATTGGCTTTGTATTCTTGATGATCTTTGGATCCGCAAATACGGTATACACCGTTTCATTCATGACAAGTTTCACGGGAGTACCAGCATCAAGGGTATAAATT
>CBIHME010000170.1:0-1944 GCA_966210965.1 uncultured bacterium | reverse complement strand
GGTATGTGACGTAGCTGCATCCTTAGATATTTTCTACGCCTTCACTATTTCACTGCTCATGCTCGTCAGCATCAGCCTCTTCCTTCGTTGCATGCACTGTACCGTGCGGATGTTCTGCGGGCGCATAAACAGAATACACCTTTAACACTTCGTCGCCACTATTCACCAAATTATGCCATGTCCCGGCCGGCACAAACACCGCGTCATCGTCCGATGCCGTCATCGCTTCTAAATTATCCTCAGTTGGGCCCATATACACCGTCGCACTTCCTTGTTCGACGCGCAGAAACTGATCATGATCATCATGCACTTCCAATCCAATATCATGGCCAGGCTGAATTGCCATAACAGTTACCTGCAAGTTCTTACCCGTCCACAATGTCGATCGATAATTCTCGTTCGCAAGAGTTACTTTTTCAATATTAGTCACAAATGGCTTCGGTCCGTGATCAGTAATATCCATTTTTTATCCTCCCTATTAAGTTCGTCGCCTACTGATTCTATTATAGAGTACCGCACGCCTAGGGGAAACTGTCGCAAGTACGTTATAATAACAGACATGCCCATTGCGGCAACACGCCCCGATAGCTCAGTTGGATAGAGCAGAGGACTTCTAAGCCTAAGGTCGCTGGTTCGAACCCAGCTCGGGGTACCAAATTACTTTCGCTTTTATTGTACACTTCAATGTGATGTAATATTCTTATGACTGAACACCTCGACAATACAACTTCTGCGCGAGCAAATACTTTTTTACTCGATAAGTTTACTGATAGTGACATCACCATTCATCCCGTTAACGGCGGTTATTCGCGTAACCGTCGAGCAATTATTGATATTGATGGTAGATCTGTTTTCGCAAAAGAAGTAGATATTGATGTATTGCCAGATGACGGCGCCACGGAGATTGGCTGGCTGAAGAAAGATTACGATGTCGTTACAGAGCTAGCTAAACGAGGGTTAGGTATCGCTCCAGACTGGGCCGAGCTGTATCTTGACGGTCAACTTCTGCTCTTGCCGAGCTATAAAAAAGACGATGGCTGGCATTGGTCGCCACCCGAAGATGGGTCGATGAGAACCGACTATATTCAAGCCGTCGTCGACGCAACGAAGAGGCTTGAGGCAGTCGAATTACCACAGGAGTTAACCGAGAAGCTCTCGCTACAACCCTTCTTTCGTGACGAGATTGCACAATACGAAGGCATTTCACCACTTCTTTCAAACGAAGCACTGAGAACGCAACTTATTGCGAGGTACGAAGCGATGGAAGAAAAAGGCGACCATCTAGCCGCTATGAATACCGAAATGATAGCAACACTCTTGGATGATGCAAGGCTAAATGATCTACAAAAGCGAACTTTAGCTCTCGCGGAATTGCCAAATGACAGCCTAAACCATTGTGACGTAAGGAGCGATAATCTTGCCTATAACGAAAAAACGAGAGCGGTTAAGTTTGTTGACTGGAATTGGGCCTCGTACGCGCCGAAGAAATTTGGTGCGACTGAATTCTTACTCGATATGGCCCGTCGAGGTGTTGATGTCTCTCCTTGGCGCGATGATATGAGTGTCGAGCTGCTTGCCGCGACAGTGGGTTATTATATGATTCGCAGCCTGAAGCCACCAATTACTACTGGCAGCAGCCTCCGTGAAATGCAAGCGGAGACGGCGGCGGTTGCGAACTATTTATATAGACAATTGAGCTAAAAAAGTTTTGTCTCTCTCGTACTTAAGCAACAACAAGCAACGCGATGGGATACCAAACATTAGTACTATAGATTAGTGTCAGTTGCCATGCTGTGCTATAGCTATGATCAAAATTTCATCTTGTTTAGTTTCGTAAAACATACGTGTAGTTTGCTGTATCTCCAGTGAAAAGACTGCTTTGGCCAGATGCTTTCTTGAAGCATACTGGTGCGATCGATCGCTGGATGGCATGCTCTTCGACAA
>CBIHME010000169.1:0-1947 GCA_966210965.1 uncultured bacterium | reverse complement strand
ACGCTGCCATGGATAGTGAAGCGATACCGAACGACCGTACGTGAAATTGGATTAAATAGATTACCTTCATGGATGGATATTGGTTTGGCGCCTGCAGGATTTGTCATTTACCTCCTTTCATCTGGACTCGCGATGTATGTGATTGCGCAACTCGTGCCTGGTTTTAACGCCGCTGAGCGTCAAGAGATTGGATTTCAAGATCTATCAAAGCAGTATGAATATATTCTAGCGTTTGTGACACTTGTGATTATTGCGCCAATTGCCGAGGAAGCGATTTTTAGAGGCTATTTATATGGCAAGCTACGAAAGTCAGTCCCTGTATGGGGAGCGGTTTTAGTGACAAGCGTCCTGTTCGGACTTCTTCATATGAAGTGGGATGGGGGACTTGTTGCTGGTATTAATGTTGGAATTGACGTATTTATTCTTAGTATTGTGATGTGTAGCTTGCGCGAAGTGACGGGAAGTATTTGGGCAGGAGTATTATTGCATATGATGAAAAACGGCCTCGCTTATTATCTTCTCTTTATTAATACCTCGTTATTAACTACAATAGGGGGGTGATGATGCAGCAATTCGCCCTATCTTTCCTTTATCGTCTGCCGCTTGGTCGGTAGTCTCTTTTTAAATACACCGACTAAAATAGTAAAACTAACGTAGGAACATATTATATGCGAGTATCAAAATTATTCACGAAAACAAGCAAGACAGCCCCAGGTGATGAAGTGGCAAAAAATGCGCAACTACTCATTCGTGCCGGATTTATTAACAAGGAGATGGCGGGAGTGTATGATTATCTACCGCTTGGAAAAATAGTACTCAATAAGATTATTGATATCATTCGCGAGGAGATGGATGCTATCGGCGGCAATGAATTGAGTTTGACGGCATTGCAGCAGAAAGATTCCTGGGAAGCTTCTGGTCGCTGGGATGACACGGTTATGGATGTTTGGTTTAAGACAAAGCTAGCGAGCGGCAGTGAGCTTGGCTTGGCGCCAACTCACGAAGAGCCACTAACGAAGCTGATGAAAAGCTTTATCAGTAGCTATAAAGACCTTCCTGTATATCCGTATCAGTTTCAGATCAAGTTTCGTAACGAGCTACGCAGTAAAAGCGGGTTAATGCGCGGACGCGAATTTTGGATGAAGGATTTGTATAGCTTTAGTCGGACACAAGAAGAGCACGACGCGTTTTACGAGGTGATCAGCCAGGCGTACGATCGAGTATATGCGCGTCTCGGTTTGGGTGAAATTACGTACAAGACGTTCGCAAGCGGTGGAAGTTTTGCAAAATATAGCCATGAGTTCCAAACACTCAGCCCAGTGGGTGAGGACAAGATTTATGTGCATAAAGCGAAGAACTTAGCTATCAACGAAGAAGTATATAACGATGAAGTCTTGGCGGATCTTGGTATATCTAAAGACGAGCTTGTCGAGGAGACGGCTGTAGAGGTTGGTAATATTTTTACGCTCGGTACGAAATTTTCCGACGCATTGGACTTGAATTACACAGACGAAGACGGGACAAGCAAACGTGTGATCATGGGGAGTTATGGTATTGGCCCAAGCCGCGTCATGGGTTTGATTGCAGAGCATTTCAGTGATGAAAAGGGATTGGTCTGGCCAGAGAATATCGCTCCAGCGACAGTTTACCTTGTCCGCATTGGTGGTGAGGGGGCGACTGCACATGCCGATGCACTTTACGAGGAGTTGAAAGGTAGGGATATCGAGGTATTGTATGATGACCGTGATGAGCGACCAGGGGCGAAATTTGCTGACGCCGAGCTGATGGGGATTCCATATCGGGTCACAGTGAGCGATCGTTTAATAGAGGCGGGACAGTACGAGTATACTCCGCGCATCAGTGGTGAAACCAGTCTATTGACACGCGACGAGCTGCTTGATAAACTAAATTGACTGTAAAAGACTTCAGGGGGGTTACGCTATATAT
>CBIHME010000168.1:0-1949 GCA_966210965.1 uncultured bacterium | reverse complement strand
GTGTAGATAACTATTGTTTCATATTAATTATAGCTCGTCTCTCTTTTTAGTCTATCATTAGCCTTGCAATTCGAGAATAAATTCATCTAAAACAAAGTGCCCTAAGTCGCTACCGATAGTGCTTGACATTCCCCGCTAGATGCAAGGTGGATGCTCTCAGCCTACCTCCACGGAGATAAGCCATTCGAACTTCCGATCAAATATGATATTCAGGAAAATCATATACACTTCGGCGCCGCTTAGGACATCACTATTATACCAACAGATAGCTTAAAATAAGCCGAAGACCGCACGAAACGCCGACAAACAGGTAGCGATAATCATCGACATCAAGGCGCCGATCTGCTCACTTGCAACGAGTACGAGAATAAAAACAAAGATAATTCCAAACCGCTCAATCGCCTCCATAGCTCGGCGGACAAATTCAGGAGCCAATGCATATACCACCCTTGATCCGTCGAGCGGAGGGATCGGCAACATATTAAAGGCAAAGAAACCTAAGTTTACAATGACGGTCATATATAAGATCATACCGACTAACGTATCAGAGGAGATGAATACCCCCTCAGAGTAACCCGTAAGCTGCGCCACGCCAAATGCAATAAACGCAATGAAAAGATTAGTAAGCGGGCCGGCCACCGCCACTAATGCCGCCCCCCATTCACCATACCTGACGCGGTCCGGGTTGAATGGCACGGGTTTAGCACCACCAAAAATTGGAGCACCGGGAATAAACGCCAACATTATTGGCAAAGCTAGCGTTAAAAAGGGGTCGATGTGCTTAATCGGATTAAGCGTTAGGCGCCCTTCCCGCTCGGCCGTATCATCTCCGAGCCAAAACCCCATAAATGCATGCATCGCCTCGTGAATAGTCATAGAGAAAAGAATAACGACAATAAGGATTATGATGTACTCGATATTCATATGCTCCTATTATACAGTATCAAAAGTACTCTTCATGACTTGAGCGCCCAAGATACGTCGAATACCTATAATATCCGGTGCCGCATATTCAGACATCCGCTCAATTGCGCGTGTATCCAGCTCTCGGTATTGATCTGTTGTTGTGATACCCATAGCTCGGATTGCCCGCCCGCCATCGCGCTGATGAACAAAACTAGGATCGAACTTTTCAAAGCTTCGAACAAATTTCACCACAGGATCATCTTGCGCCCAATAGCGCTCGAGTAAATCAAGTAGCTTCGGAAAGTTACATAAGTGTGAACGCAAAGTATCCCGAGAGCGCTCTTCATTACGCTCTTTCTCTTGCATCGCCTCATCATCCGCAGTCAAACTATTGACATCGCCTACATATACTTCGTCTAGGTCATGAATCATCGTCAATAATGCCACCTCGCCGGTGTCGTACTCTGGGTGGTACTTTGCTGCGTATGCAACCGCCAAAAACATAACGTGAAGCGTGTGCTCACCGTCCGTTTCGGGTCGGCCATCGCGATATGTCGCACGTTCTATCTTCATAAATTCACCGACAAGATCACTTAATTGCGATAACTCTTCCACCCGCTTCTCAAGCGGTGGCGAAAATATCTCAGTACTCTGATGCGTCATAGTGAAACTCTCTTTCCGCAAATGTCACGCCTTGGTCCATCAAATCCATAAATTCGTCAACACTCTCAAAACGCTTTTCTTGCTGATGAAACTCAGCCTGGGTCATCCACCGATTATAGCCACCTTCAAACCGCTCAATCAGATCACCACTAAACTCAGCTGCATACACACATAGAAATATTTTATCCTCCAGTAGCCTACCTGACTGCCTGTCAAAGTCACGTTTGTGATACAGTAGTTTGTATTCAAACTTAGCCGCCATACCCGTCTCTTCAAGAAGTTCACGATTTGCAGCTTCAATCACCGTTTCACCCCATCGCATTTTACCACCCAACCTTCCCCAAAATCCAAAATAAGGATTCTTTAGCCGCTGTTGATAT
>CBIHME010000167.1:0-1964 GCA_966210965.1 uncultured bacterium | reverse complement strand
GCTTTAAGTCCTGCGAAATGAATGACTGCATCAAAAGGGTGTGTGTTAAAAATATCCTCAAGCTCATCGGTGTCGCAAACATCAATTTTGTAAAAAGGTACTGTTTGATTGACGATTTTTTCAACGCGTCGTATAGATTCTTGGCTACTATTGCTTAAATTGTCGGCGACCACCACAAAGTGTCCGTTATTGATCAACTCAATGACAGTGTGACTGCCAATATAGCCAGCACCGCCCGTAACTAAAATATTCATACGTTAATTGTATCATTACCTTAAGGAGGTCCCATTTGAGCTTATTGCACTCGATTGAAAAGACTTAGGGCCGGGATCGTAATGATCCCGGCCCGTGGCGCTTTGCGCCTTGGTTATAACTCAGCTATCGCCGTTTGTGACCCAGTCACCGTTCAGAGCGAGCTCCTTTAAAAGTATGCCGTACGGAGACTTTAGGAGAGGAGTCGCAAGTTTTAGGAGTTCGTCCGAAGTGATGAATCCTGCCAGGAAGGCTTCCGCCTCTGGACTTCCCAGGAGCTGATTGTTGTCATCCTGGAAGTTTTTCACAAAGTTCGCTGCGGTGAGTAGCGAGTCGGACGTTCCTGTATCGAACCAGTGTGTGTCGCTGTCGAGCTTGACGACGTTTAGGAGACCTCGGTTGAGATATTCCTTGTTGATGTCGGTTATCTCAAGCTCGCCACGATCACTGGGTTTGATCTTCATAGCAATTTCCACAACTGAAGAGTCGTAGAAGTACATGCCAGGAACGGCGTAGCGAGTTGTCGGCTGTGCGGGCTTCTCCTCGAGAGAGATTGCCACACCATCTTTATTGAATTTCACCACACCGAAGGCCGAAGGGTTTGGTACGATGCGTGCGAATACTGTCGCTCCTACGGGTTTCGTACTAAGTTTTACCTTCTCGCCAAAGCTTTCGCCGACGAAGATGTTATCTCCGAATGTTAGCGCAACGCTGTCGTTGCCTATGAAATCCTTGGCGATGATGAAGCCCTCTCCGATGCCACGAGGCACCTCCTGGACCGCATAGGATAACTTGATGCCAAGGCATTCGCCGTCACCTAGCGCGGTACTAAACTGGTCGACGTTGTCAGGCGCAGCGATGACGAGGATGTCGTCGATTCCAGCGGCGATGAGGTCGGCTAGCGGGTAGTAGATCGTTGGCTTGTCGTATGTGAGGATGAGCGCCTTGCTCATTCCGATTCCGTTAGGGCCTATGCCCTGGGTTGCCGCGCCGAGGCGGGTACCTTTACCGGCAGCCAAAATGATTCCCTTCACAGGGTCCTCCTATAGTGATGTCGGATGTGAAACGAAGGACCTTAATCCTTCTAAGATGATCGAGCTTTGCTCTAGCGCAGCCTAAGAGTATATTTTAACATTATTTTAATAGTAAGTAAATACAACAGATAAGTCTAGGTCGGCTTGTTATAATGATGTCATGTAGATTGTAATTGAAAGCGGTTTCTTTAACCCACTCCACGCAGGGCACTTAGATATGATTGAAGCGGGTGCGAAACTCGGTGATAAGTTGATTGTAATTGTAAATAACGACACCCAGCAAGTTATGAAAAAGGGCAAAGTTATATTGAGTGCAGAAAATCGAGCTCGGCTTATTGGTGCGCTTCGTGATGTGGATGAAGTCGTGATCGCGATTGACGATGATCCGACGGTCATTCGAACGTTGCAGGCTATTACTAGACGTTATCAGGGTGACGCGCTTGTGTTCGCGAATGGTGGTGATAGAAGTTCGGAAAAAGAAATCCCCGAGGCTGCGACTTGCCGACAGTGCGACATCGAACTATTGTTTGGAGTTGGCGGTATAGAAAAAGCCGATTCATCTACTAGAATTAATCAAGCGCTTGGACATAGCAAGTAAATCGGGCGTTGAGCCGGCAATGCTACGAGGAGTATTAGTTTAGTTTTTGAAACTTTCGTGTAGTCGTCATATATCCATAC
>CBIHME010000166.1:0-1976 GCA_966210965.1 uncultured bacterium | reverse complement strand
CCCTTTCGGGTTGGCCGGCAACTTTTAATAGCACGCGCTAACGAATTAATCAGTGGTTCGGCGCTTCTCTTATTGTCACGGTTACGGGAATAACCATGTTTTCGTGTACGACGTCCAGTAGGTCCTTAGCTTCTTGCTCGTACACCCAGTCTCGCATTTTCGATATGGGAATGTGGTAGTACGTACCGTTTTGCTTGACAAGGATTTTCTTTTTTGAAGAAATCCAAAACAGTGGTTCTGCCGCATCAGTTGAGGTGTAATGCGGATGAGAGGTGTCCAAATGTTTGGGGTGAACCAGTGGCACGACCAGGTCCTTTTCTGGCAATGGGTAGAGCCACTTCGGAAGACCGATCATTCTACGCGGGTAAATCGCCACGGCGGCCGTCGGTCCGTACAAGAAATTGTTCATGTCGAAATACTTGATACAGGCACGCAACTCGCGCGTCTGCTGTGCAAGATGTGTCTTGGCGACAGGGTTTTCAAGGTGAAACATGACAACAGCTCCTTAATTAATAGGCGTGTATATCAAAAGTCCTTGCGGATGGTTGATATACAGAATGTATAGATAGCCAACATCAACGCAGTGCTATTAAAATAGTATGAAAGTATAGTTTAGTCAATTATTAGTGTGCAGCCACTCAGCGGAGTGTCCATTGGTTTGCGCCTAGTCCGCGAATAGTGCCATTAATTTCCATCATCGTCATTGCCTGACTGTATTCGTTAACTGTTGCTGCAGATTGGCGCTGTAGCTCGTCGCCGTCGCGGATACCTGATTGAATCAAAGTAATAATTGTCGATTCGAGTGGTGTGCTGCCGAGCGGCAGTAAAGTTTGGGATTCTAGTAAATCAGGTGCGATGACTTCAAGGATATCTTCGGCGCAGGTCACGATGCGGGCACCTTGTTTTAACAATGCGTTACAGCCGGCGGATAGCGGACTTGTGATATTGCCCGGTACAACAAACACTTCCTTTCCCTGCTCAAGCGCATGCGTGACGGTTGCTAGCGTTCCGCTGCGCGCAGCAGCTTCGATGACGATGACGGCATCCGACAGGCCGCTGACGATTCGGTTACGCGCTAAAAACTGATAGTCCCGGGCATCTGTCGGCGGTTCGTATTCACTGAGGATTGCACCGCCGCCGCTAATAATCTTGTCTGCTAGATCTTGATTCGTGCGGGGGTATACCTTGTCGACGCTGTTTGCTAGGACGGCAATTGTCGTCCCATTTGCTTCTAGTGCTGCCTTGTGAGCGATACTGTCAATCCCTAGTGCGAGGCCGCTTATGACGACGACGCCGCGTTTTGCTAAATCGAACGACAGAGTGCTCGCCACTTCCTTGCCGTAGGCGGTTGGCTTGCGCGTGCCGACGATTGCGACGGTCGGGATACGCATATCAGGCAAGCTGCCGGTAAAATAAATATACTTAGGAACCTTTGCGATATTTGTCAAAGTTTCTAAATAGTTATGCTTATCTGGGGTCGCTCTATTGATTTTCATGATGAAATGTTTCGAAAAGTATTGACTTTATGTCAAATACGTGCTAGTATGAGACATGATTGGTTGAATCTGCGAGATTTACCAAACGCACCTTATACCCCCTATTCTAACTTATGTTAGGTTGTGTGCAATGTGTTTATCTAGTAACTACCCTCCACTAGTAGACAAATAGCATTGCGCGCATACTAACCCCTTTAACCGGCGGACCTCCATTTTGTGAGGTGGGTCACGCTATGCCCTACGGGTGGGTTAAGGGGCAAAATGGCGCCAGGTGATGCCCACCCTTACCTGGCGCCTTTTTGGTTGGAAAAATACGTCATTTTTATCACATACAATGCCCGCCGTATTTCTACGGCGGGCTATTTGAATTTTACCTTAACAAGACGAGGCTACTTGGCGCGAGTTAGACGCTTAAATACGATCAGTTCCAGTTCACGCATCAGCGCACTGACTGCATTATGGATGAACACGAGATCTCGC
>CBIHME010000165.1:0-1987 GCA_966210965.1 uncultured bacterium | reverse complement strand
CTATAAAAGCTGCTTTGTTATTGTTTTGGATAAAATTAAATCAAATAGGGGAATTATTACTTATGTCAAATGTTCTAGTAGTCATCGGCAGCGCTCGTATCGGCCGCGTCGCAGATAAAATCGTCGAATACGTTTCAGCGGACATCGATTCACGAGAGGGCGTCACGGCAACTGTCGTCGATCTTGCTTCACTAAATCTACCATTTTATAACAACGAGCAACCTGCGATGTCACCAGATCGCGTACAGACCGACGAAAATGTCGCAACCTGGAGCAAGCTTGTCTCTGAAGCTGACAGTGTCCTTTTCATCACTCCTGAATATAACCACAACCTATCCGCAATCCAAAAGAACGCGCTAGATTGGCTGTTCTTTGAATGGAACGACAAGCCAGTTTCAGCGGTTGCTTACGGTTGGTCCGGTGGCTCACTCGCTATCGCCGCTCTGCGCGAAGTATTAACAAACGTCAAGGCCGAGGTTGCCTTAAACATGGCCCAGCTGGGATTCATGAAAGACCTGAACCCAGACGGCAGCTTACTTGACGAAGCAAGCGTTACTGAACAAATCGCAGCAGCTATCGACGAGATCGTCGTTCCTGCCGGCGAACCCGTCACCGCTTAATCACGCACCTGGATTAGACGGATACGCGAAAATAAGACACCACCTCCAGGTGTCTTATTTTTATGTCCTTTTACTCACCATGCAGTCCTATGAAAGCCCGCGCAATAACTCCATAAACTTCCTATTGCAAAAACAACAAAAGAAGCAAATAATATACGCACATATGCAAGCAATATCCATTTTCCGCAATGACTGAACATGAACCATCAGTATACATAGTCGGCGGACTGCCGCGAACAGGCAAGTCAACCGTCGCCGATCGGCTTGCCCGCGATCTGCGCATCAGTTCAATGGAAACAGACCATATTCGCATGCTGTTTCGCGCAACGCCGACGTCAAAAATACGAAGCGACTCTAATCTGGACATTGCTGTCGTAACAAAAAAGCTGCGTCCTCGACTCGATTGTTTGATTGAATCTATTATTAATGGCGGATCGAGCATAGTCATTAACGGCGAATGCATTGACCCTCATATGATTGTAGAGTCACCATTCCGCGATCAGATTCGCGGCTGCTTTATCGGCCTAGATGACGCCGAGCAAGCATACGATCGTATTCGCTCAAAAACCACGCCGAATGACTGGACACTCCATACATCCGACGATGATCTCAAAGATATTCTTAGCAAATACGCACGGCGTAGCGAGGCTCTCGCAAAGACCTGTTTGGAATTGGGATTACCGTATTTTGATGCGTCCAATGATTTTATGGAGACACACGAAAAGGCGTACGAGCTCATGACGCAATCCGACCCCGAAATGCAAAACGCCTAACACCTTGCCTCATAAAAATCTTTCATGATTTTAAGATAAGTGGTATGTTCAGTATATGAATCAAGATCCCGCCGTTGAAGGCTACATTGCAAATATCCCAGCAGCCACACGGGCACATTTTGACATGCTTCGAAGCATCGCGACAGATCTTGCGCCGAACGCAAAGGAAGTCGTTAGCTACGGAATCATCGGCTACAAAATAGACAACAAACGAGCGCGGGTTTTCATTTCTGGCTGGACTGATCACGTCGCGATATATCCCATACCGAACGATGCCGCGCTACGATCAAAGCTGCAGCCCTACATCAAGGGGAAGGGAACCCTCTGGTTCAAACTTGACGAACCACTCCCGAAATCATTAATATCCCAGACGATGAACAGCTTATTCACGACATAGTCACTTTGACCCCGATCCGCTCATGGTACCATATCGACAACGAAGAACATGCATACGTGCGCGCGATCATGAACACCGACCAAGCACCACATCCAACGTCTGCTCAGCTTATCGCTTCGCTTGTCGAATAGCACGGCGAACACTGAACGATGCAGGACGACCGTGCGATTACCTTCGATGCCGTCAGCTTATGTTTG
>CBIHME010000164.1:0-1996 GCA_966210965.1 uncultured bacterium | reverse complement strand
TAATCAGCTAGAATCGCTAGGCTACGAACGATATGATTTTAAGAATATCGACCACAAAGAGCTTCTCTATTTTCGCGAAGACCAAATTGTTGCCCGCGAATTACTCGTACTCGTAAAGAAATAGTCCGCTTACGCTTGCAATCCCCTTCTTACTGTTCGATACTTATCGCATTGCGTAAGAGCATGTTTGTCATACAAACGCTCCGCAAGGGACGTTTGCAACAATGAAAGGTTTATCGCCATGACCGCTAATGTCGAGTTTGAAACCAGCTTTATGAACCTTACCCCAGCAGAACAATTGAACTACGAGTCAATTCGCACGCAGATAGGCGCCATCCTCGCGCAGCCGAACGGCCTCGAACTGGTGCTGAATGCACTTGTCGCTCAAGGTCCCGAAACGACTATCACCGAGATTGACCTGTGGGTCAACGGAGTGCAAGATATCGATCCGCGCGATCTCGTCGCACACTGCTACGGCCCAGAGCGTCTCGTTACCGTCGAATCGACCATTGTGGACCTGTAAACATTCCCCGTAAACGTCTCAAGCCGCCCTACCCTGGGCGGCTTTTGATATTAAAAGGCCAGGCCTCCGCAGAAACCTGGCATGATGCAGGTCATTACGGAGACCTGGCAACCCAGTAATTATTTAGGGCAATCGTCCTTAGTAAGGTCGAGTGCGGGAGCGCCGGTACTGCCTCTAGTGATATCAGTCCAGACCGCCTGCGCAAGTCCCTTTATCGCGTCGGCGAGTGCGCTATTGTCTGCGCTACAGTACAACTCCTTCGCCTTGGCTTGCAATTGATTAACCTGCTGGTCAATCGGAAGCGTCGTATCAATGACTTTTCGTAGTTCGTTAGTAATGCCATCGGCTGCTGATTTACCGATATTCTTCACAGCCTCTTCGACTGCAGGTAGCGTGGGGACGGTGATCGTCACCGACTCCCCGCAGCCGGCCAGCATCCCAGCCGCTAACAACCAGATTGTCACCATGCGCACTGTCCGACGCCCTGTTCGCACAATCATTGCTACTCCTTCGATAGTAGGTACAATGGGAATGCATTTTTATCATTTCATCATTTTATAAAATCGTCAATGAATTGCTTCGCTTCTTTTCAATCGTAAGACTCGTCCGTTATACCCCTTGACGTATCGCCGTATTTTCGCTACAATTGAACAGATTGATTTTAGAAACTATAAGGAGTTAACCTATGTCACACGTTAAAGCAGGTGGTTCATCAAAGAACATCCACAACAACGCCGGCCAACGCCTTGGCGTGAAACGCTTTGGTGGTCAAAAAGTTCGCACTGGCGAAGTACTTGTCCGTCAAACTGGTTCTACCAAAATTGCTGGCCCTGGTACATTTATCAGCAAGAACTTTACCATTCACGCCGCTATCGATGGCGTCGTCGAATTTGGCAAGGTTAAAAAAGGCCACTTCACAGGCAAAACAGTGCCTCGCACGCAAGTTAGCGTAAAATAATTCTCTCTGAATTAAAAAAACACTCCGCAAATTGCGGAGTGTTTTTTTGCACATTGGCGTACTAGTCTTGCATTTTGTTTGGATTGTTTAATGCATGCTCACTGCGAGCAATATTAGCAATCGACTCCTGCTTTTCAGCATACTGATCAGTACCAGGAACAGTATCGAGGCTGCCACCTTTATACACATCGAGAACAACTACACTGCGATCCCGCTGACCTTTGATTGGCGCACCGGAAACGATTTCTGCCGATGGAGTTACGCCTGGTACAGAACCAGACTCTATTAATGTGGCAGTAGCATTATCAAGCGCCGCCTTCCCCAGCTCGGAGCTCAAGCGAAGCTTTGGTATATGATAGACTTCGATATTTGATTCCGCGTTATTTACAGAACTGCCGATAACTATTTTTTCAGACATATATTACCTTTTTATTTTGTTTACCTATGGATGTATATTAGCATAAACTTGATAAAAAAGCAACTCCGATTCAGAGTTGCTTTATCCTACACATGGT
>CBIHME010000163.1:0-2047 GCA_966210965.1 uncultured bacterium | reverse complement strand
ACGATGATGCGATCAAGGGTGTGCAATTGCTGCTTGATTACTTTACCGCTGCAGTTGCAGAAGGTGCCGGCTCACAAAAACCAGCTGATAAATCTGAGGAGAAATAATAATGGGCGTTTCAATCGAAGACATTAAAAAGCTTAAAGAGCTAACAGGTGTTGGTTTAACTGATGCGAAGGTTGCATTGGTTGCAGCTGACGGTAACTTTGACAAAGCACTTGAAGAAATGCGCAAAAAAGGTCTGACAAAGGCTGAGAAAAAAGGCGATCGTGAAACCCGTGAAGGTGTTATCGATAGCTATGTCCATAGTGGCCGTATCGGCGTAGTTGTCGAAGTGAACTGTGAGACTGATTTCGTTGCTCGACTTGATGATTTCAAGGAACTTGCACACCAGATCGCTATGCAGATTGCTGCAATGGCACCTCAGTACGTTTCGCAGGAAGATATCCCAGTTGAAGAAGTAGAGCGCGTTAAAGCCGAACTACTTGCCAGTGAAGATCTACAGAAGAAACCTGAAGAGATGCGTGAGAAAATCGTTGAAGGTCAGCTAAAGAAGCATTTTGCGGAAAAAGTACTCCTTAGCCAGGCGTACATTCTTGACGATAGCATGACCGTTGAAGGTCGCATCAAAGAGCAAATCGCAAAAAGCGGCGAAAACATTCGTGTTAGCCAATTCAAGCGAATTGAGCTAGGTGTTAACGAGTAAGAACAAGTACGCTCTGTACCTGCTAAAAGAACCGGCCTTGCGTCGGTTCTTTTTATTGACTTTTTAATATGTTTATGCTTAAGTAAGTACAGTAACTTACGTATTGAAATAAAAACATGCACGAAAAAAATTTCTCCTCGCATAATCAAAACTCTGATCGCAAAGGGTTTTATTTGCCGCACTATAAAGATTCGGATAGTCGTTCTGCGATGCGTCATCCAGCGTGGGACAAAGAGACCGAGCAATTGCCTGATCTGACGATGGTCGAGCCGGTAGGCGAGAGGGTAGCAAGTGACCCCGAGATTATTCGGTTAACGAAAGCGTTTAACGCGGCGCCTGGACGTCTCCTAGAGACGCCTGAACGCACATTGCTGAAAAGCTTGCCAGGTGAGGAGCAGACAGAGAGTGAGGTTTTAGCTTCGACGGCAGCGCACGATGAGGAAAGTAATGGGATTATGTATTTGCGAAGTGATAAATTTGTATATGCATCTGAGCTGCATGATTTCACTAACGGGCGCGATACGCTCAAGAATGGACGCAGTAGCAAACAGGTCATTAACGAGTATAAAGATATGCCTTACGACACTATGCCGCCAGTGCAGCACGTAAAAGCTTATTATGAAGCGGCGACTGGCAATACGTATTATGCGCTTGTAGGTGACGGTGCTCACCGACTGGCTGGCGCGGTGCGACGAGGTGATGAATATATTCCTGCGACGTCGATATCCTATGTCAGGCTAGAGACGAGTGCTATTTCGGAGCAACTCGAACAGATGCGCGTTGAGGCGGGGCAGCCAGTGCGTCGTCGGTTTGGTCGTGATATGTTGCGTCGACTTGGTGTCCATAGGCCACGCTAGCTAGTTTTTTACTGCGAATGTGGTATAATAGTAACATGAATAAGCAAACTTTTACCGATAAACTTTACGATTCAATGCTTCAGCGAGCGTCAGATAAGATCGAAAATGGCGAACGTGATTTTCGTGCGTATCCGTTTTTAGGTAAAATTGCCGTCGGGCTTGTCGTTGGAGTAGGCAATGATAGTGATTCTTTTTACGAGAAACTGAATCAGGCCATTGTTGCTACGGTTCCTGCGCATATTTATGCTATCCGGACGGATAGGGGTAGTGGCGCAAGCGACGGGGCGAACCGCATTCGAAACTTGTCTGATGGCGGCACCCCAGCTATCAGCCCTTCTTTGGATGAGATGGTCGTCACGCGCGCCGTCTCCCGCCCCCGTACGCAAAGTGAATAATTTTTGCTATACTTAAGAACAAGATAATAGCGAGGAACTTATGTTTGATACCGACCCTTATGAATTGAAGATGACTGGTGCTTTAGAGC
>CBIHME010000162.1:0-2098 GCA_966210965.1 uncultured bacterium | reverse complement strand
CTGTCGGATCTCGACGAGTTATATTTACTATATCGCTTTTATGGAGAGTGTCAAATTAAAACGACTCGTCACATATTCGTGACGAGCCTTGTTGTTTTAACGTGATGAGATTAGTCACCCGCGCATGGTGCGCAGGCCGGCGAGAAGCTGTTCTAGTTCAGCCTTGGTCGGTATGTTGATCAGGTCGATGACCGAGGGAAGTTCGTAGGCTTCATCCTTAACAACTAAATCACCAGCTAGGTCGGTAAGGAAGAGGTTGGTTCCTGGGATGGCCCACATGCGTACGTTTCTGCTGATCAATGGAGTGAACGCCTTGTCGAACGGCATGCCAGGCTCCCAATCTTGGTTGAGTAGGGCTCCTGTCGAAACATCACCCTGGATGCATGACGCTTGGCTGGGGTTTTCCAGTAGGAAGATCAGGCACTCTGCTGTCTCGACGGAGATATCCCTAAACAGCTGTATGAAATCGTCGCGAAAGACGATGCGTCCACCTCTCTCGTCTATCGGTTCGGCGGTTGACGTGGCGAGTGACTCGGACAGTGGTCGCTGTTCGCTCATCGTTACCTTTCTTGAATCTCATCTTGTTAAATTCCCTTCTGGAATCTAACGACGGAAAGACGTGACTCACAAAATTGTTTGTATTTTATAATTTAAGAGTGAAACTGTCAACAGATTGATTATGATATTGACTTTAGTCGTGATAAGTGTTTTAATTCAGTACTAACGTTACTGGTTAGTCCGGTGATGCACGTTTCGATTCAAGGAGTTGTTGTGGATATTTCACCCAAACAGGCAGACGTACAGCATCGGCTCGCTACCTTAACCTCGACAAAGGTACGTAGTGCGAACGACGGTCCTCACTCGTGGAGTGAGTCGGAACGGCGAATCGCGGTCGAGCTGATCAAAAAACTGGTATACGGCCGGCCATCCAAACTGCTCGTTGCAAGAATCAGGCATGATTTTATTGGTATGACTGATGCTGACGGTGACAGGATGATTGAGCGAGTTGAGCTGGATCAATATGTTGGCCTCCGTCCTGCGCAGCAAGAACTTATCGAACGCTCCTACATGGAAGCGTACGAGCAAGTCTTGAGCGCAACCTCCATCTAAGGGTTTTTGCCATCCGGCGCATTCACCCACCTAAGACCTCGTCATCGACGAGGTCTTTTTACCGTCAGAGTGCGGATGGTGGCCTGCGAGTGGGCTGTTGTGGTACGATAGAACTACTATGACGCTTGTCGCTCTCATCATTTCAATTGTAATCGGCAGTGGACTGTCCTTTATCGGCGGGCTATTGCTGCTGCGCGCCAAGAAAAACCGCGAACTGGCGATCTTGTTAACGCTGCCTTTTGGCGCCGGTGCGCTATTAGCGGCATCTTTTTTTGATTTACTGCCAGAGTCATTTGAACTGGGAGACCCGGCCGAGTTATTACTGTGGGCGTTGGCTGGATTTACCACATTTTTCGTTCTTGAACGCTGCGCCGGATGGTTTCATCACCATCACGAGCATGATACAAAGATGCATCAAAATGTCCAGCAGCGCCGGATGATCATTATTGGTGACATTATGCATAACGCGATTGACGGTATTGCTATTGGTGTAGCCTTTTTGGTGAGTATACCGACTGGTATTATCACAACTATTGCAGTGAGCGCGCACGAGATTCCAAAAGAGCTTGGTACGTTCGCGTTGCTACTTTCGCGTGGCTGGAAGAACAAGACGGTGTTGATGGCGAATATCGCCACCGCCCTCGCGACACTTAGTGCCGCGCTTATCGTGTACTTTCTGGGTACGGATGCACACTTGCCTGTTGGTCCGTTGTTGGCGTTAACGGCTGGCTGCTTTATCTATGTAGCGGCGAGCGATATTATTCCTGATATCCATGAACAGCCGCGCCGCATGGGAACGATTCAAGCGGCAATGCTTGTCGGTGGTATTGCAGTTGTCGGTACGGTTATTACCCTATTGGGTGTTTAGTAAAAGCTCTTATAGTTTATGACTTGTGGCTTCAATCCTGCCCGCGCAAAAGCTCTCAACTAGCTCAATCACCTTTGGTGAAATCGTTTCTTGTAGGGTGTCGGCTTCGGTCTTGGTAAA
>CBIHME010000161.1:0-2133 GCA_966210965.1 uncultured bacterium | reverse complement strand
GTACTATTAACAGTGCATCAGTGGTAAGTAGAAAAGGAGAGCAATTATGACGCATGGCACCCTCAACAATAAGAGCATAAAAATTCCCGATCTACATTTCCGAAACCCGCACGCGTGGTATCCCTATTCACCTGGCGTCGCGAGTTTCCAGCAGGATCCGCTGACTGACCCGCTAGAAGCGGAGGTGCAGCGCGAACAGTGGGGCGACGACGTTTCGGATCCTAATTATTTTGCAACCGCCCTTGACGAGGAAGAGACGCATTACGGCGCCAAACTGGAAAGTCTAGTGGAGGATATTGATAAGGAGGTGAATGATGGCGATGACGACCAGGACATCAAACCGTCTGACGATGAATATGATCACGAAGAAATCGAAGGTAGCTATGAGCGATCACGGTAAGAGGGAAATTATACCCGAGTATTATGCTGCGCACCATTTTATCGTAGTGTCCGTCCGAACGTAGGTGAAAATAAGGGGGTTTTATGCGACATAAGATCATCACTTTCATTGGCGTACTGCTGTTTATCGGTAGCATAATCGGCCCGCTCGTTCACGCCAGTGCGAACGTTGACGAAGACGCGCGTTCGCAGGCAGGTATTGATTCGAGTATTGTTGCAGCGCAGGCGGCACGACAACAGACGACGACACCGTCAGCAGCCGTATCCAAGAATCAACAGGCGGATGTGCGCTATGTTGCGATAGGTGATTCGGTAGCGGCTGGCGCGGGGCTGCCGGCACTCGCAGATGCATCGGCGCGTGACGAATTATGCGATCGATCTCCTCAAGCCTATCCGTATGTTATTGCGCAGCGTTTGCAAACCCCTGTGGCGCATACTGCATGTAGCGGAGCTAAAGTGGATGAGGGGATATACGGTGACCAAATTCGCAGTGGCGTTCGCATCCCAGATCAAATGACCGCAGCATTCGCTGGTGGCATACCAGAAATTATGACAATTACTATCGGCGCGAATGACGTGCGCTGGACGCAGTTTATTCGACAATGTTACGTGACGCGCTGCGGGCTTGCGGTGGATAACGCACGAATGAAGGTGTATCGAGCGGATCTGCGTGTTGAGCTTGCACGTATGCTGACACAAATTAACGTCAATAGCCAAGGTAGTCCACCGAAAGTGTATATCGGCGGATATTATTCGCCACTTGCTAGCACTGAATGTGTCGAATCGGATCGAATTACGGCGCCAGAAGCGGAATGGGTGAGCCTGCAAACGGCTAATTTAAACCAGGCAATTCGAAGCGTGACTCCCCTATTTGATTTTGCTGAATTCGTGCCAGTTGACTTTACTGGGCACGAATTATGTTCAGCCGATCCGTGGGTTCAGGGGCTGGATGCGGAAGCGCCTATCCACCCAACAACTGCTGGTCAGTCAGCTATTGCCGAATCATTTTTGACTACCATAAAACAATAGGCGGTGAGGGTACTTTGAGATTTGATTAATGGATGAACAATGTATTAATCAGCATAAGTACTTTCGACATAATTACACGATAAAGTAAAATATCTTACAGACCGCTGTAAAGAATATGAGTAGTATTAAGGTATAAAGGAGGATACCTATGTTAACTATTCATGAAGGGTTTCCAATAAAGAAGATGGCATTGTATGGATCGACTGCGTTTATTGTCGGGTTTGCTGGTACGCTAACGATGTTGCGAGAATATGCACCAAAAACTGATTCTGGGAATATTTCAGTCGTCCATCCGTCCAATTCACAAGAAGCGAAAACTAACGTTAGTAATCAAGTGCCAAAAGGCACAGACAGCTCGAAGGATCAGACGACGGCTGATGCAGCCGCGCCGCTTGCGCAAAGTACGCCAGTTGCAAGTGGTGGCGTACTATCGACGCGTCAGGCATCGCCGGTTTCGATTACCCCCTCTACTACGGCGCCTGCCAGTAGCGGAGCGGTAAGCGTTACGCCTACCCCGACGGCATCAGAACCAACCGTCAGTAGCTCGCCACAGCCTGGCAGTGGTGGTACGACAACCCAGCCCGAGCCAACTGATACGACGGGTATTATTCCGCCAATTTCCGGTTTGCAAGACACCGTTACTGATGTTACAAACTCGACAAATCTTTTGCCGTAGCGATCACTGATTAAAAAATACCCCCATCT
>CBIHME010000160.1:0-2136 GCA_966210965.1 uncultured bacterium | reverse complement strand
TCTCTGCAATTTGTAGGGTTGGCTGACCCGACTGATCTAGGACGCTCCATGTACTTTTTAATAGCGATTTCTTAAATTCCTTCTTAAAGCTGCCGATGTAGTTGCCGGCAGTGTCTTCGATCAGATAGCGGCCATGGACGTCCATGACTTTTTCGGCGCGCAGCGTAAAGATCGGCTGCGTCTTTGCTTCATCGGCAAAAAACGTCACCTTCTCTTTAAAAGCCAGACGTTTTTGCTGCGCAAATGCGACGAGGGCGGATTTTTCGCCTGATGCATCGGTAGAATATACTGCATATTTATTAGTGAATGCGGTGATTTTTTGTTCGACGATAAGTTTTGGATTCATATATTACTATCATAGCAACCATCATGATGATGCGCTACTCGGTCGCGAATCGCCTTCGGTAGTAAGTTAAAATTTGAACAGTTACCGATCGGTTGCTTTATGCCAATTTCCGCGAACATCATCGTCGCGTCGAGTATACCCTAAGCGCATTGCTGCGCCGTCATAAATCTTTTCAGCTGTCTCAATCGGCAGGTGTGGCTCGGTGTCGTTCGGCATGCGTTTTTCGGTCCATACATTATTTTTGCCTGATTGTAAGCCGGCATAGTCAAGGTTGAGTGTGTCAGCTAATTGCTCGGTGACGCTGGTCATAATCTTTTGCCAATCGAATGGCGCGAGTCCCCTCGCTTTTACGACGCCTGTATAACGACTGTGGTCGTAGGGCGACTTTGATGGGTCAACTTTCTTGCCTTGAACTCCCTGTAATTGGTGCATCATTAATTCGCTAGTTCCGTACATGGCAATCCCGCCCATCGCATTCGGCAAGCCCTTGTAGGTCAGTGCAAAGCCTGACGGAGCATCTAGCCATAGGTGATATGCTGTCGTTTCGGTCGCGTCGCCACTCCAGTCTTTTACTCGGCCGCCGCTGTAATAGGTACTGTATGATTCGGTCTCCAGGGGGATAAGTGCGTAGTCGTTGATGCGTGCATTGCTTAGTTCGACACCATCCTTGACGCTATTGTGTAGTATTTCTGGCAAATCGATATTATCGAGTAAGTCACCGCGCATACGCTGCATTAGGTTGTAATGTGCAAGAATGGGCCGGCCAAGTGATCGAAAATATTGTCGCCATTCCCAGCTGCGCGCCGCTTCAAGGTCGTCAAGATTATAGCCCGCCGTCCTTTCCAGCTCGTCGTTTAACTTTTCGTTCATCCCCATAACGACCGTACTAACAGAGGTCCATGCTGCAACATCTACGCCGATTTCATCGATCAGTACTTTTGGCGGCAGGTAGAGGAGTGAGTCGCGTATAGCGCTCGCCTTCTCGCTGTCCTGTACTTTTAAATCGTCGAGGTAAGTGACGGGATCCTCCTGTAAGTGCAGGTCACCCGCCATCGCCGCAGCCGATTCAAAGCTAATGGCACCCCGCCAACTGTTTTCATCAGGGTTGTATGGATACGTGGCATGCAATTCGGCGACGGACTGTTTCATAATTATATTATAACATATCTATGTATATAATACAATGAAGCCGCACGGACGCGCTAGTCGTTTGTTTCGATGCTTTCGATGCGATCGATTGGAATAAATGTCGTGACACCAGCCTCGTCATTACGGACTGTCAGGCATGGCACACCGCCATAAGTAAAATCGTCTTGGCTTTCGAACGCTGACTCTCGTTGCATAGCCTCTGGATAGATGACTCCCATGACGATACCTGTGACTGCGGTACGATCTTCGAATGGTACGTCTGTTTGATCGATCTTCTCCAGTATAAATCCTTTTTCATTTGGATCGTCAAAGTGTTCGTAAAATTCCGTACATTCAACCGAGCTGTTCGCCATGTCAATAATCGGCGCTAGCTCTTCGAAGCACGATACGGCCATCGACTTCAGAAGATCGTCCTGCTCTTCTCTGTCCGCAGCAAGAAATTCCGGATTTGAAATCATGCCTCGGGATGTTGAGATATGTCGCGCGAATAACTCGTTTAGATCGGGCTGTTCGCATTGCAGACGCAGCATGGCTTCGAAGGGCGTGGCGTAGCAAATATGCGGTTCGCTTGATTCATCACGTAGGTCAAAGAATATTCTGGGTTTTTCGTCAACGAAATAGTAATTTGCACCACCAAAGAC
>CBIHME010000159.1:0-2155 GCA_966210965.1 uncultured bacterium | reverse complement strand
GTTCTCGTCCGCCAAGTAGGCGAAACCAAGCAAGCTGGTCCTGGCACCTACATGAGCCGTAACTTCACCATCCACGCTGAGCGCGAAGGTGTCGTTGCATTTCGCCAAGTGAAAACACGTCGTTTCACCGGCAAAACTGCCCGACGCACCCAAGTCGTCGTAGAATAATTTGCCCCAAGGCTCATTAAAAATACCGATTGTGATAATCGGTATTTTTATTTGATAGTAGATTCGGCATTCGCCCCCTGCAGCTCTCTTGCTCGCTCAACAATAAGCTCAGTAACGGCATGTGACCCCGCCCTCTTGCGTGTATTCTCGACAAAGTCCAGGTCAATAGGCGACCCTGGTCGGTTAACTATCTCGTTCAAGCGTTTTGCGGTGATGTCTACTCGCTTTTCGATAGCATCTTTAGCGCCGGCGCCCAATTGTGCATCGAGGACAGACCCAAGAACACCGTCAATTCCACCTATATGCTCATGTACGGCCTTTGTGAAAGTGTTACTCTGTTCGTCTACGTAATTATCAGGTGATGCGAGAAGTATACTCAACGTTTCGCTCAACCCGACGGTATTGGCTACCCGACTATACACCTCAGCCGGAGTACCGCCTTTTTCGAGCTTACTCATTTCAAGAGCGACACTTTGTCCCGTGACGACTTCGTAATCACGGAAAAGGCCTTTGATATCCTGATATCCAAGGTTATTTCCAGAGAAATACTCAGCACGCAACTCTTCGAGATTAATGCCAAAGACCGCCTTGCCATCCAGGTTGACCCCACCCTGGGTGTGGGTGTATTCGTGCTCAAGTATTGAGATATCCATCTCGCGGTCACGCGCACTATAGTTCTGTGACCCACTGGTAAGACTCTCATCCAGCAACTTTTCTGCAAGTGGCATACTAATCCATAGATTTTTTTCGCCATTAATCTCGGTAACCCAAGCGTCTGATGAGTACTGCGGAATACCAAGCTCTTTTCTAAACTCAGTCGCTCTTTGCTCTAAGCCATCCTTCCAACCTTGGACGGCATTACGTTCTTCGTGAGCTTTATCAACTAGCGCCCTATCGTCGGGGCTAGTGTAGTCAATGTCATCATAATTGATAGCTGGGGCATCGAGACCACGGCTCTGAAAGACGCTCCCAATACTGAGTACGCGAATCTGAAAAGGATCTTCGTTCTCATCAGTAACACCAAGACGACTTCTGACGGCGTCGAGCAATCCCCGTGAACGAATAGCCTCGCTTATTCCATGAGACAAACGAACATCTGTGTACTTTTCATACACTCGAAATCTGGTCGTTTCATCAAACTGCGTATCTTCTGCATCAATCAGACGCTTAGCATCGACTAACTTGTCACTATGATCCGATGCAAGCAATGCTATCGCATCAGATAGATATATCTTTTCTGTATGAGCCTGGTCGTCGGATGAATCACTACGATCCGCTTCTCTGCTCGCGATAGCGGCAAAAACCAGGCTCCTGCCCTCATCTTCGAATAATGACGGCTTGAGGCCGTACTCATCTATGAGTTGTATGCCTGCCTCGCCGATTTCTGGACGCGCGTTGATTTCTGGAACTCGTTCTGCTAGCTTTGTGAGTTCGGCTTTAAATCGTTCGGCCGCACGCATACCGTTTTTTTCAGGGCTGTCAGTATGGGATATATTCTCGGTTGTGTGTGCCATCGGTTACTTCTCTGTGGAGTTACGAGCTTCCATCAAGCCGATCTTTAAGCTCGTGGCCTACAGGCTCGGACTCGGTGTCTTTCGCTGCGTCGATGCCCAATCCGCCGAGCCGAGCAACAAGACGCTTCGCATTTTCAAGTCGTTCTGTATTTGCGGCGATAGCCTCGACTTCTTCTCGGCTACGAACGTGAGGTGATTCTAGATGTTTATTTCCTGATTCCATAAGCATTATGATAGCAAAAAATTGCCTATTTGTCAATAAGCTTATGCTAAGCGCGTAGTCGTCTAGTCTTTGATGTCGAGGTGGTGTTTGATGCGGGCGACGACGTCACCGATAACGACCTGGGATTTGACGAGGTAGTCGTCTGCTCCGAGCCGTTCGGCGTGTTCCTTGTCCTTGGCCTGTGAGAGCGCCGTCAGGAGGATAACCCGTGTGTTCATGGTCTCAGGAGTTGAACGGATCAGGTCTAAGA
>CBIHME010000158.1:0-2178 GCA_966210965.1 uncultured bacterium | reverse complement strand
AACAAATAATTCTTTGAAATATTGATTGACCAAATTAAGTGCTTATGCTATTGTAAATACAAGCTTTTAGAAAAACAAAAAAAGCAAAAAAACATTAACAATTCACCAGCCCGACCGCAAGTTTTGATGGAAACTTGGCGACGTCACATACGGTATGTATGTAAGATTTATTATCATTTACTATGTAAACGCACCTTTTAATCTTATGTATATTGCTGTGATGTTGCCAATGCTCCGTCAATAATATGACGTGCAGCTTGGGTACAGAAGTACCAATATATCTAGTAAAACCTTGTTAACACTAGCAACGTGAATACTAGATATATTGTGGAAAATGACTCAAAGAGACGTATGCCCCAGATTTTTCTGGAGCGGTCAAATTGCCTGTAGTGGCAAGCTGTTCATGACACACGCACCAAAATTTTTATATGGGTGGCCAGTGTTTTGTCTGAACATTTAGCTTGCTACTCAGGCTCTCATGAATTTAGATGATATAGTAAATGGTATGTTGGGTAGAATATTAACGATTGGTTTCGCTGTAGCGAGCATGCTGCTTGTGGTGCTTTTACAGGTGACTACGCCTGCGACGATAGGGCCTTTGGGGGTTCTTTTTGTATTTATATTAATGTATGTGTCAGTGCTGTGTGCGCTGACTTTTTTGTTATTCGTTAGTAGTAGGGTTGTTGCTAAGATTTCCTCTACATTTACGGTGAAGCGACCATGGCAGCCTCTGAGTTTGCTGAAATCATATTATTTTTCATCTGTCATTTCTCTAGCTCCGGTGATGTTTATTGGTATGCAATCAGTAGGCGAGGTGAGCTTTTATGAACTTATATTGGTCGCGGTCTTTGTTGCGATTTCTTGTGTGTATATTGCAAAAAGAACAGCGTAAAACTAGATGTATTCTATCGTTGTGTTTATGCTATAATTACAGATATGGAACCCAAACTCCCTGAAGCAAATGGCGGACGCGAACAATCATTAGATAATTACAGTCCACGTTTTGAGCAAGCACCAATGCCATCAGTGCCTGAAGTAGGTATTGAGTCGAATGCGGAGCGGGTTGAGCAGCGCAGCGAAGCTACTCCCGTGGCGGTCAATAGTATGCCTGTACTGCCGCCGATTCAGGCTGTGACTGCGC
The DNA here is from genome assembly GCA_966210965.1 of uncultured bacterium. GTDB lineage: Bacteria > Patescibacteriota > Saccharimonadia > Saccharimonadales > Saccharimonadaceae > UBA6022. Next base: position 1,037 of record CBIHME010000158.1, on the reverse strand, counting down.
CACCTCCAGTTGTCATTACAGACGATGCAACAGGTGCGACCGATGACGACTTACCTGTGGTTGCCAATGATGACGACTTAATTGAAAAAGAATGGGTTGATAAGGCCAAAAAGGTGATCATGCAGACGAAAGACGATCCATACCGCCGCGAGCTAGAGGTTAGTAAACTACAAGCTGATTACTTGCGTAAACGCTATGGAAAGGAACTGGGCTCTTCGCAGTAGCGAGGAGATATATGCGATATGATTGGGATATTCATTAGCGTCTTTATCTTTGTCTTCCTTGGATCGGCCGTAGGTATATTTTTGTTTACCCAGTATCGCAAAACCTTGCGTGAGGCGAAGAACTACGAACGAGGCCTGAAGATGGTGCCTATGTTGATACATTTGCCGCCGTCGAGCGATGACATTGATAGTAACGGACGCGATGAACGCGATCTTAACGAGGAGATATTATCGCAAGCGCAAGTTATGTATAACATCATTGCGAGTACGGCCACTAAGGGATTTAAGAGCAAGATGTATGGTCAGCGTCACTTGTCTTTCGAGATTGTTGCGCGTGAAGGATTAGTACACTACTACACGGTGGTTCCAGTTGTCCTCGTTGATGTCGTTCGCCAAGCGGTAGCAGCAGCGTATCCTTCTGCGCGCCTCGAAGAAGTGACCGAACATAGTATATTTAGCCAAATCGGTAAGATTAGTGGAACGATCGGCGGCGAGTTTACGTTGAAGAAGAATTTTGTTTATCCCATTGCAACGTACCAAGAGTCGAAGCGCGACGCATCCCGTGCGCTGTTGAACGCATTGTCGGCTGCGGGGCGTGAGGACGGAGCGGCAATTCAGGTTATGCTACGACCAGCTCGCGAGGGTTGGACGAAGAATTCCGTTGATGCTGCCGGTAAAATTAAAAAAGATAAGGGCGAAAAGAAAGCGGGTCCAGCTGGATTAATTGCACCAAAGGAATTGATGGAGGCGTTATGGCGACCACCTGAAACAGGAGAGACAAAGCCGGAAGACAAGCAGCTGACGTCGCTAGAG
>CBIHME010000157.1:0-2186 GCA_966210965.1 uncultured bacterium | reverse complement strand
TCGGACACAGACGATCAGTTATGTCAAAGAGCTGATCAGTCGCGCCCGTAGTAGTGGTTATACGTTCGCGAGCCTGGACGAACTATACAATCAATCCCCTACTTTGGTGGAGATTCAGGCGGCGACGACCGCCGACAAGGCTGCTCTAACAGCCGCGAATGCAGTGTTGGTGTGGCCGCAAAACGCTATCGCCGGACTGTTTAGCGTAAGTATTCTATCAATTATTATGACGACTTTTCTCAATATTATTTTGGCGGGAAAGTATAAAAAGAAAACAAAGAAAACACACAAGCGCCGGGCGCCTAATTATTCGCCGCTAGTGACAGTTGTCGTTCCTGCATACAACGAAGGTAAGGTTATTATTCAAACAGTCCGCTCGTTACTGCGATCACGATACAGGAATATTGAGGTCATTATTGTCGATGATGGATCGACCGACGACACGTGGCAGATTGCGCAGACGCTTGCCTCGCAATTTGCCCGAGTAAAAGCGATACATCAGATGAACGGCGGAAAATCGTCCGCGCTTAATAATGCGATTGCTCACGCCAAGGGTGAGATTATTATTAGTGTCGATGCCGATACGATATTCCCGCCGACGACCATTACAAAACTTATTCGACACTTTCGGGATGAAGAAGTGGGCGCAGTAGCGGGCGTGGTGAGGGTTGGTAATGTCACTGGTATGGTGACGCGGTGGCAGGCGCTTGAATACATGCTAAGTATTGCAATCGACCGTAATGCGCAGGCGTATTTGAATTCGGTGATGATCATACCGGGCGCCTGTGGGGCGTGGCGAAAAGAGGCTATACTGGCGGCGGGCGGGTTATCGCACAGTACGCTGGCCGAGGATTGTGACTTGACATTAAGCGTTCAGCGGCTAGGCCGCTACAAGATATTGCAAGATAACGAAGCTATCAGCTTTACTGAAGCGCCGCAAAAAATTAAAAGCTTGGTCAAGCAGCGATTTCGTTGGACGTTCGGTAGCATCCAGGCATTATGGAAACATCGCAGTATGTTATTTGATTGGAAGTATGAATGGCTAGGGACATTGTTTATGCCTAGTGCGATCATTTCGATTGCTATTCCATTCTTTTTCTGGCCGATACTTATATTCATTAGCGTTCAAAATGTACTTAATGGTGACTACATGGTTATCGTCATTTACTTTGTCGTGTCGCTTCTATTGCAATTTGTCATTGCGATAATCGGTACTGCCATGGCACACGGAAAGCCGTCGTATATTTTCGCAGTACCCTTTGCTCGTTTTATTTATGGACCGATACGAACATATATTCTCTATAAGACAATTTTAACAGCACTCAGGGGAACCTATGTTGGATGGAACAAGCTTGTTCGAACCGGAACGGCTGCTTATTCAGTCAAAGACCGATTGCAGCGTAATTAGTATTCCTACGGCAAGATGAGGTCAAGTTTTTCATTAATATCGTATATTTCTTGAACAGCGCGAAGCTTATTGGTCGTTTGGCCGTATGTTGTGTCAGCTAAGGTATTGAGCTGGGTATTGGTCGACTCGATATCTCGTACCGATCCGTAAATGATGTCATCTACGGCGACATCCATTCCATACGCCAGTCCGTTTAATTGTGTCGTCAGTTGCCGAAGATTTTGAATGGTCGAGTCTTTCATCGTCAGTAATTCGGTCGGGGCTTTTTGGGTAGAGAGCGCATCTGCTTCTTTTTGAATATTAGCAGCCATTTGTCGGAAATAGGCGGACTGACCAGAGTAGTCGTTGAAATTATGGATTGCATTGAATTCTTCTGTGATTTTTGTCGACTTTTCTAGTGATGTTGCGTAAACTTCAAGAAACGAAATCGTCTCATCATAGCGGCTCAGTGTATCATTGGTTTGATTGATGACATGGCGTGACCGTTCTTGATAGGTTTTCGCGGTAGCGAATGTGCCAATATGTACTGCGTATGGCAAGCTCGGTAGCGCTTCGCTTTTAACTGAAAAATCTTTCAATTCGGCTTTATACGACGCAATCGCGCCTTTTAATTTTTGCGCATCAGCCGTGCGCGTACTTGTCGATGCGCTTGGGTCATTCAATAGTGGCGAATCGACGCTCCCTTCAAGAACTTGAACCGCACTGCGCAAAGTATTTGCCGATGCTTGCAGGTCAGTAATATATATTTTTGCAGTTATTTCAGAATAAACAACCGCAG
>CBIHME010000156.1:0-2217 GCA_966210965.1 uncultured bacterium | reverse complement strand
ATCCATAAATAACCTAGAACGATAACTCGCGAGGTCTTCTTTTTTGAAGCTGCCGCCTGACATGCGGAAGCCGTTGAGGTTTGTGCTGTTGTATTGCTTGAACGTTCCGACAATCGCCTGCATGCGCAGTTTTGCATTGCTTTGACTTTCGCCAAGATACGCCATGCGTATTTTGACTTGGTAGCCTAGTTTTGTCGCTTTTTTTCAGCTTCGGCAAGACGAGTTTTGTCTCGATCGGATAATTCTTTCGGTGCTGGTGCGCCGCCTGTTCCTTGCTCTGGCGGTTTCCATAAAGCTTCTAGAAGCATACCGAGCCATTTGAATCCCCCACCCTCTCCAGTAAAGATAGCGAACGGATTGCTGTTGCCGTTTTTGACGCTTTTCACCCAGCTGTCGGATTGTTTTTGCCAGGTGTCGGCAATCGGACGCACGAGTACTTGCACCCATAGCTCTTCGCCTGTCGATTCTAGCTTTGCGAGCGTACCAGTGATGCCGGCGAGTGGATCAACCTCAAAGCTCTGGAAGGTTTTAATCGGCAAGAATTCGCTGTCTGACAGCGTGATTTCAGAGGTGTATACGACGCTGTGTTGGCGTTCGTGTGCGACATAATCTTCGGGTGCTTCGTGAATTTGGACGGTTGGGTATTGAGAATAGATCTGCCCTTCCACAAAACTCTGCAAGGTTTTTGGCACCCAGGTATAGAACCTAATCTGACCGTTTACGGAAGCAATTTCAAAGCTCAGGTGTTCTTGAATGCCCTGGGTTTGCTTTAGCTCTTCCTTATCACGAAGAATGCCATGAAGGCTGGCGAATAGCTGTTCGGCGGCAAGCTCTGACTTGTCATTGGCTTTTGGGATTTCCAAAACAAGCAGGACGCTTTCGACGGATTTGACCGCTTCGGCAACCTGATTATTGCGCCACGTTAGGTACCCTAAGATAAGCACAGCTGGCAACCAAATGTACCATTGCAACAATAGATTGATAGCCCACAAGAGTACATCCATAACTACTGTTTATTGTCTCATCTGCACGCCCTCATTGCAAGGGTGGCTATTTTGTCGCAGCGTCCAGTGCGTAAGTTGCTTTGGCAACGCGTTTGAACTGCGATTTGCTCTGCAAGTTTAGTAGGATGGTCGTCTCTTTTACTTGGCGGCTTTTTAGAACACGCTTGACGATTTCGTCGCGATGAAGTGGCTCTTTGGCGTCTTTCAGGACATCGGTGATGATGTCAGCAACAGTTCCCTTGCTGAACCCCCAGTTATCGAGTGCGTAAATGCCTCGGCCAATTAAAACGAAGCGCTTGTCTTTGATAAGTTCGTTGTGGATTGCTTGTGTCGTAACATCTTTTCGCTTGAAGTCGCTGCCCTTGATAGATTTAGCGATATCAGAAAAGTGCATAGGCTTGCCGTTTTCAGCAAGAATGACATAGATTTTGTCGCGAATATTCTTTGGATTCACGGTCGGCCATTTTGTCAGTCCCCAGAAATCTTTAAGGCTAGCTAGGCTTTTACTGACACTTGCAAGTGCGCGGACTTGATCTGGGTTTTCATGCTTCAAAAGTTTATGAAGCTCTTCGATTTGTAATGGTTCACCGTGCTTTTTCACTGTCTTAACGATTTCATCAACATTTGATTTGATTGTCTTTTCGTCGCTGTACTGCTTGATGCCGACGGCGTGGTGGTAGTGGTCGTTTTCGCTTACTACGACAAGGTTTGGTGATAGTTCGGCAACGAAAGCGATGTGCGCACGACTGCGTGCGTCGGCTTTTTCGCCGATCAATCGGTCAGTGATATCTTGGATGCGTGCAACGCGTCCGGTTTCAGAGAGGTCACGAATAATCATGCGATCAACGTCATTTATCGCAGGAACTTTGTTTTCTTCGGCAGCGATCTTGAGACGGATAAGGATTGCCTTTTCAAGCTGGCGAACGCGTTCACGAGTAATACCAAGCAATTCACCGATTTGTTCGAGGGTTTCACGGCGATCAAACAGACCGAAACGGCGCGTGATAATCTCACGTTCACGTTCTTGCTCAATGATCTCAAGAATATCAACAACGGCTTGTTTCAGCGTCGCAGCGGTATTTGTGTGTGCAGGTTTTTCCATGACGTTTCGGGTGTTCCTCTCTGTTTCGTCTCTGTAGTTATAAATAGTGCTATTAGCGTTTATTTGAATTATAGAACAATATTATCATAATGTCAAATAGTTTCTCTATCT
>CBIHME010000155.1:0-2253 GCA_966210965.1 uncultured bacterium | reverse complement strand
CATTAGCGGTATCTCAAAAGCATAATATATCAAAAACAGATCAGGATCGTTACGACGACTAATTAGCCGATCGAGCGCGGGCATATACATCCATGATTGCTCGAGCGGCAGATTCTGAATCGTGTCGAATAAGCGTGCGTTGTGCCGCTATGGGATCGGATGCATTTTTATTTTGCCAAATATTACTTGATAACAAATTAGCGCCAATTGCTTTGTACGACTTGCTGGCAAACGCACCCTCATCATAAACGACGCTCAGCTCGCCCTCTTGCGCATACTTCGATAACAGTAAATCAGTGGGAGATTCTGTATTGTACAAAACGTAATCTAAAAATGACCCGCCAGCCAGACGCTCTACTTCGTCGGCAAAATCATGCACTTTGTATCCATCCGTCTGCCCGGGTTTGGTGACTAGATTGCAGACATAAAGCTTCAGTGCCTTCGATTCTGCGAGCGCCTTACCGATCCCAGGAACAATAAGCGCTGGCGCTAGACTACCGTACAAATTACCAGGGGCAACGATAACAATGTCGGCTTGCGCAATAGCAGCTAGCGCGGCTGGATTAGCTTCCGCATCTGGCTCGAGCCACATATCTGGGCGGTGACCATTGAATTCATGACTCGCGATCACAAACTCGCCGCGCACTATCTCATTCCGACCATCTTTCATGGCAAGCCGGACGTTCGACAATGTAATTGGCTCGACAACTCCAACGATATTGAGAATACTACTCGCCATCATAACCCCGTCGGCAAAATCTCCATTCATTTTTTCAAGCGCGGTCAAAAATAAGTTTCCGAACGCATGCCCTTTAAGGCTCCCCTCCTCAAATCGATAATTAAAGAGGTCACGCGCTTGAGGTGAACGGGCCAGCGCCACTAAGCATTGACGAACATCACCGGGAGGCAGCGCTCCTAGCTCATCACGCAGAACACCAGTACTACCGCCGTCATCGGCCATGTTGACTAATGCCGCTATTTGACTGGTGTGATTTTTTAACGCACTCAGCAGCGTAAAACTACCTGTACCTCCACCGATGACTGCTATCTTTACTTCTGTTGGTGCAAATGGTGCGTTCATATTTTATCCTCTTAAATGCTTGATGACCTTACCGAACCAGACTGCACTTGGTCGCAATGCGCGCTGATTCGTCTTGCGATCGACAGCTACTAATCCAAAGCGAGGCCAAAATCCTTTATCCCACTCAAAATTATCCAGCAAGCTCCAATGTAAATAGCCGTCGAGCTTAACGCCATTGTTCATTGATTTTTGCATGGCAAGTAACGTCTGCGTTAGCCCCCACTGCCGCTGATTATCCTCGCTGTCGGCAATGCCGTTCTCGGTAATGATAATGGGTAAATTATATTTATCATAGAGACGCTCTAGAGCATATTGTAGATTCTCCGGGCTAAGATCCCAGCCCAAGTCGCTCACTTTTATATCGGGATTGTGCACACGGTAGCCATAAACACGATCGCTAAAATAATAGTTCACGCCCAACCAGTCACACTGCTTGACGACCTTTCGAAGAAAGTAATCGTCCCGAACATACTGCAATATATTTGCAGTCACCCTGCTTAGCCATGCGTCATCACCTGCATACACATAGCTTGTGTTTTTTGCGACTGAAACTTTGTAGCGACGATTTATTCCGTGAATCGTTTTGGCTGCCTGATTATGCGCATGCGCCAGATTATTCGTGACGCGCCAAGCTTGCCACCGACTGGTTCGCTGAGGTGGCCAGTGCCCCATCAGGTAACTCTCCGCAACGTACACTTCTGGCTCGTTCAGGGTTACGACATATCGTATACCAGTCCCCAGCTCGCGCACGATCTTCTCAGCAAAGCGCGTAAAGTATTTGATATTACCTCGCTTCTCAAATCCACCAATTTCAGTAAACCAAACCGGTAACGTAAAATGAAATAATGTCAGGACCGGCTCGATACCGCGACGCTTTAGCTGCTCGACATATCGTTTATAATGTTCGATCTCCTTAGGATCCCACGCACCCTCTTTCGGTTCGATTCGAGACCACTCGACACTAAACCGAAATGCATTCATATTCATCTTTTTCAACAGATCAAAGTCTGCCTCATACATACCGTAATGATCAGTTCCTTTAGCTGAAACATAATTATTCGGATCTTTCGCCTGCGCTTTGATTCGTGGCCAACTTTCTAAATCACTAAAATGATATTCCGACTGAGCGGCGAGCGCTTTTGTGTGTTCGTACTCCCAGACGGTCCATTGAT
>CBIHME010000154.1:0-2269 GCA_966210965.1 uncultured bacterium | reverse complement strand
CATATATGGGTCAACGAAGACTCGGAAACGTCCAAGGGGACGATCAAGCAAAACGGCCACAAGGCCAGCAGCCAAAACAAAAGTCTAGCAATACAGTACTGAACAGTACGACTACTCGCAAGGGTGAAGTATTCCGTGCGCAACGACGTACCAGCGAGAACGTTAATGTTCAGGCTAGCCAGCACATGATCAACGTACCGGTAAACAAATCTATATACAACGGCTATAACGGCCGTCAGTTCAGCCTAGCTGATCAAAAACACCAGCCAAAATCCAATCCTAATGTACCTAAATTAAAGATCATGCCTATCGGCGGTCTTGGTGAGATGGGTATCGGCAAGAACATGATGGCGATTGAATATGATAATGACATTATCGTGATTGATTGTGGCTTCTTGTTCCCAGGTTCTGACTACCCGGGTATTAACTATATTATCCCTGATATTACCTATCTTGAAGAGAACAAGCACAAAATCCGTGGCCAGGTCTTTACGCACGGACACCTTGACCACATCGGTGCTTACCGTCACATCGCCGACAAGATTCCTGCGCCTGTCTACGGTTCGAAGTTTACCCTCGGCATGGTTCAGCGCACGATGGAAGAGGCAACGAGCGGCTACGAGCCTGACTACCACGAACTCGATCCAGAAGCGCACGAACGCGTCCAGCTTGGTGATAGCTTTAGTATCGAACTCGTCCGTGTCAACCACTCGATCCCTGATGCGACCGCTGTTGTTATCCGTACGCCGCTTGGCGTTCTGATTGACACTGGCGACTGGCGCTTTGAAGAGAACCCTGTCGACGGTAAGAAATTCGACCTTGAGCGTTTGACGGAAATCGCCACCAAAGAAGGTATTTTGCTTCTTATGAACGAATCTACTAACTGTGAATCTGAAGGTGGTCACACACACGGCGAATTTGATATTCAGCAGAGCATGGGTGAAGTTATGGATAAATACCAGAACTCACGCCTTGTCCTGAGCTGTTTCTCGTCGCAGATCCACCGTATGCAGGTGATCCTCGAAGAAGCGAAGAAGCATGACCGTAAGGTTGCGTTCGCCGGCTATTCAATGATCCAAAACCTCGAAGTCGCGCTTCGCGCCGGCGTTATTAAAATTCCTAAGGACGTTGTCGTCAAAATGGAAGACGTCGTCAAGCTGCCTGATGGAAAAGTCACAATCGTCTGTACTGGTTCACAGGGTGAATTCAACGCCGTATTGAACCGTATGGCGACCGGATCGCACAAATTCATCAAGATTAAAAACTCCGATGTTATTGTCTTTAGTTCAAACGCGATTCCTGGCAACGAAAAATATGTTACCCGCACGGTTGACGGTCTGATGCGAGAGGGTAGCGATGTTATTCAAAACGGCAAAACGCACCTGACAGGGGTTGGCCCGCTACACCTTTCTGGTCACGGCTATTACGACGACCACGTTAAGCTTGTAAATGCATTGAATCCAAAGTACTACATGCCAATTCACGGAGAATTCCACATGCTTGTCCACAACGCCGAACTTGCGGAAAAAGAAGCGGCAATCCCACGCGATAATATCTTTGTCTGCGATAGTGGTGACGTGATTGAAATTACCGCTGAAGGCGCCAAGAAAAATGGCCGCATTCCAGTTGGTGGTATTATGTACGACGATAGCGGTGCGACCGTGTCGGAAGTCGTGCTAAAGGATCGTATTCACATGGCTGCAGAAGGTATGTTTGTCATTGTTCTGACCGTTGCCCGTGGTAGCGGACGTCTTATGACTAGCCCGGATATCATTAGCCGCGGATTTATTTATCTGCGCGATAGCGAAGAGTTGATGAATATGATTCGTCAGTACCTCAAGCAAAAGGTGACGAAAAGCTTTACTGGCAAGCGCGTTGATCTGGATGTGATGAAGAAAGAGCTAAAAGACGAAATCACGCATATTCTGTACGATCAGACTCGTCGCACCCCAATCGTTATCCCAGTGATCAACGAAATCGGCGGTGGTGGCGGCGGTCAAAACCGCGGCCAGGGTGACAACCGTTCGCAAAATGGTAACAATCCTCGTCGCGACGACAACCGCGGCCCACGGACTGATCGCATGGATCGTCCAGCGCCAAAGACCTTCCCGGCACCACAAGTACCAGACACCGAAGCGACTGAGCCTCGTGTTCGTCCTGATACTCGCGGCTACTAATTTTGTAACCGTCATACAAAAAGAGCGTCCGTTATGGGCGCTCTTTTTGATATTTGCGATCTTAAAACCTCAATGACCTTAAGGGTATAAGA
>CBIHME010000153.1:0-2279 GCA_966210965.1 uncultured bacterium | reverse complement strand
GCCTGAACCATACAAAGGTAAAGGTATTAAATACGCTGACGAGGTTATTCTTCGCAAGGCAGGAAAGGCTGGTAAGTAATCATGGCTAACTTCGCTAAAAAATTACTCAACAAAACTTTGCGAAAGAACCGTGTTCGTAGCAAAGTTACCGGTACTGCTGAACGCCCACGTTTGACCGTCACCATTTCTAATATGCACGTTAGCGCGCAAATTATTGATGACGTAAAGCAACACACCCTTGCTGCTTCAACTACTGTTGGAACAAAGCAAACGGGTACTGTTACCGAACAAGCTGCATTTGTTGGTGCTGATATCGCAAAGAAAGCTAAAAAAGCAAAGATTAACGCAGTAGTGTTTGATCGCAACGGCCGCCAGTATGCTGGACGTCTTGCTGCGCTCGCTGACGCTGCCCGCAAGGAAGGTTTGGAGTTCTAATATGGCTGAACAAGCTACTACTAACACTCGTGCTCCTCGCCGCGACAACCGTCGTGATCAAGCGCCAGCCGAGCCAAAGCAATTTGAAGAACTAGTTATTAACATCGACCGTGTTGCCCGTGTGGTAAAGGGTGGACGCCGTTTCCGCTTTAAAGCACTTGTCGTTGTTGGTGACCGCAAGAACAAAGTTGGCGTTGGTGTCTCTAAGGGACAGGACGTTCAAACTGCAATTGCAAAGGCAACTGACGTTGCAAAGAAGAACATGATTACGATTCCTATCGCTAATGATACGATTCCACACGATGCCGAAGTAAAGGTTTCTGGTGCACAGGTTCTTATTAAGCCTGCAGCTCCTGGTACCGGTATTATCGCTGGTGGTGTTGTTCGTTCAATCATCGGTGTAACTGGAATTCGCAACATGCTTTCCAAGTCACTTGGTTCAACTAACAAAGTCAACATCGCGTACGCAACTATCGATGCCCTAAAAAGCCTCGTGCCGCGTGATGAATGGCTAAACGCTCCAAAGAAAAAAGCCGCTCCTAAAAAAGCAGCCGAAAAAGAGGAGACTAAATAATGAAGTACAACGAACTAACTGTTACTGCTAACAAAGACCGCAAGCGTAAAGGCCGCGGTATCTCAGCTGGCCAGGGTAAAACTGCTGGTCGTGGTACAAAAGGTCAGGGCGCTCGTACTGGTAAGAAACTACGCGCAATGTTCCAGGGTGGTTCACGCGCGCTTGTACAGGCTATTCCTAAAGCTCGCGGATTCAAGAGCCTTAAGACTCCTGCGCAGGTCGTCTACCTAGATCATCTTAACGCATTCGCCGGCAAGACTGCTGACAACTTTACACTGTTCGAAGGTGGCTACATTGCAACTCCTTTTCACACTGTAAAGGTTATCCTACGCGGTGAACTAACCGAAAAAGTTACTTTAAAAGTTCAGGGCGCAAGCAAAAGCGTTCAGGCTGCAATTACTAAAGCTGGTGGTACATTTGAAAAAATCGACACACCACTAAAGAAAAGCACCAAAGAAGCTGAAAAAAGCGACAAGTAAGATTTAGATCTTCAATAAGAATACCCGTCACATAGCGGGTATTTTTATTTTGGGTAAGTTGTCAGATTGACTATACTACAGTTTATGATATTATAAATTATTAAACGTTCACTCGTCGCACCTATTTGAAAGAAGGCAGACATGGCTGATATGGTTATAAAATGCGCCATTATACTGACGTTGATCTTTACAGTGTTCATGATTGTCACAGTTGTGGTACTCAAGATCAAAGGTTGGAAGCGTAATCCGATCGGAATACGCTTGTTGATTATTTTTATGTGGTCGTATATATTCTCGCTTGCAGTATTATACGGAACGAGAATGCTGACTGGCGGATATTCTCTAGAAGATACAGTCTTGTATAGTATTTTGTTTCCTTTGGCTGTCGTAAGCTTTTGGATCATTATCTCTCGGCTGTATAAACAAATCCTCAAACGACCTATTGGCCGCATCATACAATAGTATCCCGCATCCGTTAGGTAGAGCCCCGCTCCCTAACGGATGCGGGGTTTTTAGTTTGCTTTCTTCGCACCAAACTTGCATAATTTATATCAGTACGCATCGACGCGTAACCGCACCTACCGAAAGGCATACTATGTATGGTCGCAATCAGGTCAAAGTTAACAAAGCGGGTAATGGCTCGAAGATCAGCGCAGCACAGACGCTGAGAATTCTGGCGCAAGTTCCACGGAACGAGCCGGCGCTAATCGTCGGCATTCGTAATGACTGGACTGACATCGAGCAGGGTCTTGTCAGAACGATTGCATTTGCATTGGCTGTATCTATTCGCG
>CBIHME010000152.1:0-2331 GCA_966210965.1 uncultured bacterium | reverse complement strand
GCATAAATCCATCTACGCCGTACCGCGACGCTAGTCGATATGACGATGCGAACGTTCGTATTTTGCCGTCCTGCTTGATCTGCGCTTGGCCACGCGCCAGTTGCGGAAGGGTTTCGAGGAGCGCGGCATACTGCGTGTATAGATTTTTGACATTCGTTATCGGAGTATATATAGACGACAATTCATCGATCGTCGCATCCATTTTTTTCTGGTGGTGAGGGTCTGCTCTGCCGATTATGGCTCCATTTGTGACGCTTTCGAGTGTGAATATATCAGCCATCGACACTTGGGGAGCGGTCGATGAGGCGATTTGATCGGCGATGTCTAATGCGATTGCCGGCCTGCCATCGGGCTTGTTGCGAAGAATGCGCCCCATGCGTTGACGAGCTGCAACGAGTGAGCGAGTTGGCCGGGCATTAATGATAACGTTGGCGCGCTGACTGTCCCACCCCTCAGTCAGGACGTCTATGTACGTTAACGCATCTAGCTCGCCTCTTTCTAGTTCGGCGTAATATTTTTGCCGGACGGCCGCTGGAATTGCGCTAGTAATCGCAACGGCGCGAATTGGTCGCAGATCTCCGTCGGCGTTTGTAATGATCTGTTCGGATAACTGTTCGGCGATATGCTGTGGGTGGAGCATATCATCACCCGGAATGCAGGCGATAATCGGTGTATTGCCTGCCTGAACAAGTTGCTTGGCAATGTTAATAATCATGGAATTACGCTCATGATTATAGATTAGTTCTTTCAGGCTTTTATTCTCATATTCACCTAGCGCTCCAACCATAAACTTCTGTACGTTCGTCGACGGTGCGGCAAGCGTAACGGGGATAACTGGTGACAGCATATTGAGCATGATCGCCTCTTTCAGGTCGAGCTGATGGATAAGATGTGGGAGTAGCATCGCTAAACTGCGCGAGGCGGTGTATTCCGGTGTTGCGGTAAAGCCGATGATGAGCTTATCTTCAGTGATGTCCTGCAAAATCCGGCGACTACCAATACCAAGCGCCTTATGTCCCTCATCTAGGAAGATGATGTCGAACTGTTCGTTAATTCGGTTGACGATGCGCGTCTGCCTGGTGCCATCTTTTTTTAAAACAGTAACGGGCATCGCTGCTAGTTTGGCAAGTGAGGCGTACGTCGTAATAGTTACTTGCGCTTTTAATCCCTTTAATCCTGACGGCGTATCGCTATAAAACGTTCCAACTGACATTTCCGGTGCAAACCCAGCAAAGCCTTTGTCGCCGCTTGTACCGCCTTGCGTTTGTCGAACGAGGTCTTTGGTTGGGGTGACAACAAGGATTTTTGGTGGCTTGTCATCCTGGTAGCTAAACGCTTCGGCAAGTGTCACGAACAGTACGGTCTTGCCCGTCCCGGTTGGCGCTTCGATATAGCCCCGCTTGCCGCCGATCTCTAAAAAGCGCGCCGTGTCATGAACAATTTTCTTTTGATATTCGTACAATACCTCACCTTTTTGGTTATCGGCGATGTAGCGTTCTAGGTTGCGAAAAAACCGCTCGCTACGTTCGTTCGGCTGATTTTCCGGATACGGGACTATCGCTGACATGGTGTTTTTCATCGATGTATAATTATACCATTTTATGATTCATGTAAAAACTAGCTTATAGATCTCTAAAGCCTAAGATAGTTTACGGTGAGTATCGATAACGCAGAATGTTGGCGTATTTCGAACGAGACTAATTAATCTTCTGTGCCTAAAGATATTATTTTTTCATCTTCTATTTTATTAATCTCACCTTTAACGGTGATTAATTCGGTCTTACTGGATTCAAGAGATTTTTCCAGTATTTTAATATCCGATTCTGCTGCAATAACATCCTTAGCTACTTCTTCTTTAAATAGCCGCTTGCTCCATAGGTTGTAGATAGTTAAAGTGTTTTTGTAGTAGCCAGACTGATTAAAATGGTTAAGTGGTGTTAGATATGGCTTTATGATATCGCAAAAAACTACCCCAAGTGCCGTGTAAGCACTTTTCTCGTCAGCGAGACCTGAAGAAAAGGTTGAGGCAAAAGACTCAATAAGATTATAGGCTTGTCTCTTTTTGTCAAACGCCAGACGAATGTCGAGTGTGTATTTATTTCGGCTATGGTCATTTTTTAAGTCATATTCGCCTATATTTTTGGTATCAATGGCGTCAAAATCGATGCTATTATCGTCATCAAGTTTAATCGACTGCAATAGATTCCTATCCTCTCTAGTGAACTTATGTTTTTCATATTCCGGTAAGATAACTTCGAAGAATGATCGAACAGCTTCGTTAGAGGCGCGCAGCGCATCTCGTTTAGACTCTAGATTCAGAGTCTTCCGTGC
>CBIHME010000151.1:0-2338 GCA_966210965.1 uncultured bacterium | reverse complement strand
GTCCATATAGACGCAGCGATGCCGATCAGCAACATAAGGACGTTCCATAGTGGCTCGGGAATGACACCTTTAACATCTTGTAAGAGCTGCTCGAGCATTTTCCTCACCTCCTATGTGTGGTTTTTTGGCTGTATGCTAAAGCTTGCGTTAACTATAGCACAAAAACAGTACATTAAAACCGTTACTGTAATGAGGCAGTGAGTCGAGCGATACTGTCGAGTAGTTCTTTCCAGATTGAGCGATTATGCCAATTGTCGAGGGTAATAATCTCTGAATTATCAATGTTTTTCTGTTGGATAGTTTGTAATTTGGCCGTGACAGACTTGTCATAAACGACAACAACGCACTCAAGATTAAGCTGGAATGACCGAATGTCCATATTGCTCGATCCGATAACAGTAATATCGTCGTCAATTGTCACGTGTTTTGAATGCAACAGTATTGGAGCGTTATGAAGATAGATTTTGACGCCTGCTTCCAGTAGCTGTGCATAGTAGGATCGCTGCGCATGCCCTACCATCCATTGATCCTTAACTTTGGAGTTGATGATCGTAATTTCGACGCCACGTTTAGCGGCACTAATCACGGCGGTAAGAAGTGCATCATCAGGTACGAAGTATGGGTTTGTGATAACGATTTTTTGTTTTGCTGCGTATACGAGTGAAACAAATAACTTTAAATTATTCTCATGGTCGTAGGAGGGGCCGCTTGGGAGTAGCTGTGCCATTATGCCGCCTTGCTCGTCCGAGGTGATTGGTTCGAGGAGTGTCCGCGGCGCTTCACCGGTCTCGCTAAACCAGTCACCAGCAAAGACTGCGGCGCACTGCTGAACGATCGGGCCGGTCATTCGAACGACCAGTTCATCATAGACAATGCCGTCTGTCCGTTGGTATGTGCGATCGATCATGTTAAACGATCCCATAAATGCGACTTGATCATCGACGACGACAATTTTGCGGTGATTACGCAGATCTGGACGGTTATAATGATTTAAATTGAATCGAAGCGGAAGCATCCGTTGCCATCGCACACCGATAGCTGTAAGTTTTCGTTGCATTGATTTGTAATGGCGGTACTTTCGTGATCCTACTGAATCGAATAATACGTAAACATCGACGCCTCGGTTAACTGCGGCCTCCATGGCGTTAAAAAATGGCCTCGTGGTGTCATCTAACGCTATGATGAAGTACTCGATATAGACGTACTCTTTTGCCTGCTCGATATAACGCGTCGCCTCGTCGACCATAGACTGGTAGTCGTCGAGTATGTGCATAGTATTACCCTGCTGTGCAGGTAGTTTTCCAAGGGCTTTGTTTTGTTTAATGATCGGTGCATACCTATTATAAGTTTCGGGCTGTAGGCCTGCCGGAACATCATCCGCAGAAAATGTAGCCGACTCAATTAATGCATCAATCGATTGCTGTAGTCGCCTTCGGCGTCTGGATAATTTTGGACTTCCTATCAATAAAAATAGCAATACACCAAAGACCGGAATAATCATGATAGCAAGCAGCCATGCCATTGCTGCGGTCGGCTTTCGACCCCTCGGGACGTAAAGAATAAATGCCAATCTAATAATCCAGTCCACGAATAAAGCGACAACACCGATGATTGCTAAAGTATTTTCCATATCCATCGTTTAGTGTAGCATTATTTGTCTGATAGCTAATTAAAAATCACCGCTATAACAAACGGTGATTTTTAGACTAAGTGAGCTGGCTATAATTCAGCCATCGCACCGTCTAGTTCCGACAGGTCATCGTCATTTTCTGCGTCTAATTTCGAATCGTCCATTGCAGCACTGGCTTTGTCTAGATCGCTGCTGGTTGTGATGGTGGGAGCCTCTTTCGTTTCTACCTCGGCAGCCGTAGTGTCCTTTGCCGCATTGTCGGTGTAATTATTATAGAAGGTGTATCCTAAGAATCCTATAACAGCAACGATGACGATGACAATGATAATCTCAACTACCGAGAATCCTGATTGTTGATTATAGCGTCGCATTATCGGGCCTCCTCGGTTGATGTGTTTTCTCGTGTAGAATCTGTATTATTATTTGCTGATTTTACTGCTACGATAAGATTTTTAATGGCAGTACGGTAGTCTTTTAGTGCCGTTGTGCTGGCTTTCAACGATTCTTTAAATGCAACGAGCCCTTGGCGAGGATTATCTTCACAGCTAAAGGATGCCTTTTTGCTGCTGATCTCGGCAACAGTTGTTTCTGCTGTCGCCTTGGCTGTATTGACTTCCGTTAATAGTGAATCGTAGTTCTCAACGGTGTATCCCTTCGTGGTGTAGAAATCTTGAACGCGTTCTGAAATTGTCGTAAATACGCCAAGAT
>CBIHME010000150.1:0-2374 GCA_966210965.1 uncultured bacterium | reverse complement strand
ACTGTCAACCTTGGCTTTCCGCCTAAGGGCTCAGACGAGCCGCGAAAACCGCGCTTTCAATCGAGTATTGTGGTGTCGGTTAGCGAAATATCGCAGGAAATGTTTGACTCGCTGAAGGCAACGTCAGAACAAGTGCAGGTGAACGACGAAGATGTCGAGATCGTTCAGACAGTATCCGAGGATTTGGGGCGAACCACGCCATCACCCGACACGGTGACGGTAGGGTTGGTAAAGATCATCAAGGGCCTTGAAGAGAAAAATGAAAAACTCCAAAAGGCATACCAGGATGAGGTCGACAAAAATCTCGGACTGACGAATGAGCTCGAGACAGAGCAGACGCTGAACAGTAAGCTGAGAGCGCAAATAGCCGGGCTGAAAGCGGCGCCCGTTGATCCTGAAGTGCTTTCACTGCTGGAGAAATACCAGATGTAGCGACTTCTTTCGTAATGGAAATAAAAAACACTGTTTTCAGTGTCCCCGTGTTGCTATGCGACGCGGGGTTATTTCATATTTTAATACCCGCGAGTTGTTCGCGGGTATTAAGTGGAGTTAATCTTTTTCTACGCAGCTGGCTGCGCAGTGGCACCAGAGAGATAGTCGATTTCTTTGATTATATCAAGCAAGGCTTGAGCGCGGCGCGCTTCGTCGGTGATGACGCGGGCGGCAGCAAAGGCAGGGCTGATAAGTGATTGATCATCCGTAGAGCGGAGGAGGAGGAGGTACGTGTCGAACTTTTCTTCTGGTGTGACGTCGAGCTTGTCGACTAACGGGCGAAGTTCGCTTAAAGCGTCTTGCTTGATTGCATCCAGGTCGCCGTTGACGGCGGGCGCTGCTGGCGCGACTGGAGTTGGCAGGGCGATGTCTGCAGGAACTTCCGGTGTTGGAGGTTCGGGGACTTCGACTGCGGCAACCGCATCGTCAGTTGCGGCAGCATCTGCCGCGTCGTCGTTACCTTGTTGATTAATGCCAGCCAATACCTTGGCTAGTTCTTGGTCGTCACTAATTGATTGTTGCGCTTGCGGTTGAATATCCATGCCCACCCCTGATATTAATACTTATGCTTCTTTAATAAATACTGTATCATAGTAATAGTTAAAGCCGCAAGTAAATCGAACAATAGGGGGATGGAATGTTAGATGATTTGAATGTGATTGGGCAACGCGACCCGCACGGTGCATTGCAGGTTGCCGCTGCGCAATACGACCAGACGCGATTTCCGGTAGAGATTAGCAATCCAGATCATGACCATCGTCCCATAACAAAGATTGTTATTGCTGGCATGGGTGGATCGGCACTAGCGGCTCTTGTCGTTAAGTCGTGGCTAAAAATCCGACTCAGCGTTCCCTTTGAAGTGGTCCGTACCTATAGTCTGCCGCATTATGTCGACGAATCCACACTGGTTATCGCAAGCAGTTATTCTGGCAATACCGAAGAAACTATCAGTGGACTCGAGGAGGCAAATGAGCGTGGCGCGCAGATTGCTATCATTTCGGCCGGTGGCAAGTTAATTGAATACGCGTCACAGCATAATACTGCGCATGTTCAATTACCCGCTGATCTTCAGCCCCGCATGGCGGTTATCTATAATCTTCGCGCGCTCGTAGCGATTTTGGCACATTTTGAAATCGTTGATTTTGACATTTTCGATGAGATTAAAGCAAGTGCAGATTGGTTAGCGGCAGAAACGGCTAATTGGACGAGCGACGTGACGACAGATAAAAACTACGCCAAGCAGCTTGCCTTGCACGCCGTTGGCAAGACACCTATCTTTTATGCGGGCAGCCTCATGGCGCCCGTAGCTTACAAATGGAAAATTAGCTGGAATGAGAACGCCAAAAACGTCGCTTTTTGGAATGAACTACCCGAGTTTAATCATAATGAATTTATGGGTTGGACGTCGCACCCGATCGAAAAGCCCTTTGCTGTTTTTGATTTAGTGAGCCATCTTGAGCATCCGCAGATTTTAAAGCGATTTGAAGTCAGTGATCGATTACTCAGCGGTCAACGACCGAAATCAACTGTCGTTACTATGGCTGGCGATACGGTTATCGCACAAATGCTGTGGGGAAGTATCCTGGCGGACTTTGTTAGTATCTACGTGGCAATCTTAAATGGTGTTGACCCAACGCCAGTGCCGTTGATAGAGAAGTTGAAAAAAGAACTGGCGTAGTGAGGCGTCCGAGCGAATCGTTGACGGATGGGACGGCATGGTTTGTTGCGCGGCACGGTGGATGGCGCGTGCTGGTCACATTGGCACTCGCTAGCGCTCCGATGTATGTGTGGATTCAGTTTTACTATCTATCAACGGGGGCCTGGAATCAGTCCCGCGAGCTAGTGGTGGGTAATGCGCCGCTATTGGCGACATTCTTTGTCC
>CBIHME010000149.1:0-2374 GCA_966210965.1 uncultured bacterium | reverse complement strand
AAAAAAGTTGGCGAAAGCTCAACAATCAACACACAAAAGGGTGAAATTACGTACGATATTGTAAAAATCGGCTAGTCTCCTAGTGCTGTTTAAAAAATCGCCTATACTGGCGATTTTTTAATTTTAACCAAATACGGTATACTGTAACAGATATGGCAACACTACAAGATTACCGCGATGAGCGATTACGGAAACTCGATGAACTAAAGGCGTTAGGAATAAATGCATTTCCCGCTGAAAGCCATCGAACACATCATGCAGCAGCAATTTCTGCTGATTTTGAGCAGCTAGAAGGACAGACGGTTATCGTTGCCGGGCGCATTACCAGCATCCGTAAGTTTGGTAAGCTAGCCTTTATCGTCCTAAAGGACTTAAGTGGACAGGTGCAGTTGTTTTTACGTGCCGGGGAGGTTACCGACCTCGATATAGCGGGCGGAACAATCGGCATGAAAGAATTGCCGCTGCTTGATACTGGTGACTTTATTGAAGCGGCTGGTCCGGTTATTAAAACGCAGACAGGTGAAGTGTCTGTTGCAGCAAATACGCTGCGCTTACTGACAAAATCACTTCGGCCGATGCCAACCGAGCTGACGAATAAAGAAGAGCGTTTTCGTCGCCGCTATGTCGACATGAATGTAAATCAGGACGTACGTGATCGGTTTGTTCGCCGATCGAAGTTTTGGCAGGCAACGCGACAATTTTTGATTAACGATGGGTTTTTGGAAATTAATATTCCCGTTCTCGAATCAACCGCCGGTGGGGCGGATGCTAATCCATTCATTACCCATATGGAAGCGTTGGATCAGGATTTCTATTTGCGTATCAGTCACGAACTGCCGCTGAAGCGTCTACTTGTTGCAGGCTATGAGAAAGTATTTGATATTGGGGCTCGGTTCCGCAACGAGAATTATAGCGATGAGCATTTACCCGAGCATGTCGCAATGGAGTGGTATTGGGCATATTCTGATTGGGAAAAGGGCATGGAGCTGACTGAACGTATGATTCGATCGATCGTTGATCAAACCTGGGGACGGCGACAGTTTACACTTGCCGATGGGTCAACCGTAGACTTTGGCGATGACGATGTACATTTTCCGAAAATTAGCTTTGTGAATGTGCTTCGCGACGAATATGGTATCGATGTATTTACGTCGTCGATTGAGGATATCGCTGAACAATTAAAACAACACGGCCTAGAAGTTGAGAAACAAGATAATCGTCAACGCAGCCTTGATAAGTTATGGAAAAAGTATCGTAAAACTATTGCTGGGCCGGCTTTCTTGATCGATATGCCGACATTTATGCAGCCACTTGCAAAGGTGCAGCCTGAAAATCCTCAACTGACCGAGCAATTTAATTTGGTGTTTGGTGGAAGCGAAATGTGTAAGGCATTCTCTGAGTTGAATGATCCAGTCGATCAGTATAATCGATTTATCGAACAGCAAAAACTGCGTGATGCTGGGGACGATGAGGCACAAATGATGGATATCGATTACGTCGAAGCGCTTGAATACGGCATGCCTCCAGCCTGCGGGTTAGGATTTTCTGAGCGTATTTTCTGGTCATTAGAGGGCGTAACTGCGCGCGAGGGCGTGCCTTTCCCACATCTTCGTGCTGAATATGACAATACAACTCGCGAAATTTATCCTGAAGTTAATCTAGGCTAGCTATAAAAAGAGACTGATTACTCAGTCTCTTTTTCGTCTTCGGTATCGGCGATTTCGCCGATGAGAATATCAATCTCGTTTTGGACAATTTGATCCATGTCGGGTACGTTCTCTTCGAGCCATGCACCTAAATCCTTTTCTGATGCCTTTTCCTGTAGGTCGACCAATATGGCTAATTGCTTTTCGTTGAGCGATTCGGCGATTTCAACACCCACGCGTTCTTGAAGTGTTTCGTTCAAATGATCGAGCAGCGCTTCGACATCTTCGCCTGAAAGGTCGAATCCTAAAGCCTCCAGTGTGCTTTGGGTGATAAATTGATGAGTCATTATGTATTAAATCCTTTTAGAGCGCTTGTTTAATGAGGGATTGGTGCATTTCTTAGTATACTCGCTGATTACTACGTTGACTATGACAAGCCATCGATATGAACAGTGGTGTCTTCGAGATTGTACTGAAAGAGCGCTGCCGCGCCAATTTTTGCAAGTGACAGACTAGCGATTTGTTCGCGTTCACTATCAGCAGTTGGTCGGGTGAAATCTATTGGGCGATGGCCTTTTTGATCGTAGAGTGCGTAATGCCCAATTTTACCGGCAACGTATCGTGTTGCCTCAATAGGGTTAACAGGGGGAAGGTTTTTTTCGGATAGCATTGTTTGTTCTTGTTGACGGTTAATGGTCTGTATGTTATTTATGATAACATAAGTATAA
>CBIHME010000148.1:0-2383 GCA_966210965.1 uncultured bacterium | reverse complement strand
GGATTGGGTCGACGTTATCGACACAAAATGAATTGACTAGTGTGCCAGCACATGAAGATGGGCGTCGCAAATGACCATCGGCACTAATTGCCGCGTATGCGGTATTGCCGCTTGTCGTCGAGCAACTGTCATTTGTGCAGCCACCAATGATATACAGATAGCCGTTCATAATTGCAGTGGCAGTTAGCATGTTGCCAATATGTGCTGTGCCAGGGAGGTTGCAGTTATAGGGATCGGAGCCGCTACAAGGAGCGGTGCCACTTGCGACGGATGTTGCAACGGTACTGCCGTCTCCATCTTGATTGACAATGCCATAGCGGCTGGTTGCAGTAGTAGCTGTACACGATCCAGTGCTTGTATCCTGCGCCGTGCAGCCACCGATAACATATAGCGTGTTACGCCATGCGGCGAGGCCGTAACCGATGCGCGCATTAGTGACGTTTGCAATCGATCCCCAGAATGCCAAGCTGCCATCAGCGTTAAGGCTGGCAAGCTCTATCTTACCGCCGTTGGATATACCTGTACTTGTGCATTCACCCTCGGCGTCGATAGCTGCACAGCCACCGGCAATGTATAGGTAGCCGCCCCAGATTGTACTGAAGTTACCGCCCCAGCTCATGCGTGCTGTTGTAAAGTTATTTGCATCAGCCCAGCTACTGACGAGTGTACCGTCGGGGTTGATTTTTATGTACTGGACGGAGCTTTGTAGTGTGCCGTTGCTGTTACCGCCCACAAGGTATAAGTGATCATTATAGGTGTGTACGCTGTGGCCAAAACGCACACTTGGCAGGGCGGTCATACCGGTGTTTGTCCAGGTTGTGAGTGTACCATTGGGGTTGAGGTTGACATATTCGACGGTCGTAACGCCGCCACTTGCCGCGCTAGTCTTACCGCCCAGCAGGTATAGTCGGTTGTTGTAGGCTGACGCTCCAGCCATGCTGCGCTCGGTGCTGAGGTTTGCATCTCGGTACCAATATGACCAGTTGTTAGTGTTGGTGTCGGTAGGATGCCAGAGCTGCGGTTCGCCATTCGCGCCGAGTTTTGCAACGTAAACGGTATTGCAAATACCGCTCGTGCCCGTTCCATTGCCGGCCGTACAGCTACTATCCTCGCCACCTATGGCGTATAAGTAGCCATTGTATGCGACTAACGATAGATTTTTCCGAGCAGACGGCAGGTCGTATCCACCGTTCGTACACCAGTTACTGCAGGTGCCGTTGCCGGGGTTTGGACTGCTCATTTCGTTCGTAGTAGTGTTGAATTTCGACCAGTATACTGACGCTTGGTTGGTAGTGCCATTATTTCCTCCGACGACATACGAATACCCGCCTGCAACTGCCGTTCCATGTTGCCACCTTGCTTGTGGTAACGACAGTGTTGAGTTGAGTGCGTCAAAGCGAGCGCCAGTCGTTTGACCTTTTTGAATGAGCGTGTCCTGAACGTTAAAGTCGATATTTGTTTCGTTGTTGCCGCGCATGAATTTCTCGGCTGTTTCGACATAAATACTTGGGTCAATGCTGATAGGATAGCTTGCTTTGTTTAAGTCAGTAGTGACAACCGTCAGTGTATCGCCTGACAGTTCAAATCGAGAAGGTATATCGGACTTTGTTTTGCCTGTTTCGATGACAACAGGTGCGGGAATAGAAAATAACAAGGTATTCTTTGGTGCGTTCTGGCGTGCCTTTTCTAGCAATTCGGCGTCAGATGCAGTTCCGGTAGCGACGTCGCCTAATAGTAGCTCGTGTCCGTAAATGCCAATACTGCCATCGGATTCTTGGCGCGCCTGAGTACCCTCGCTAAGCTCGAGCGTATATTTGAGACGTAATGTATCGCCGGGCGATTCGGTTAATACGACGTCCTCTTTGACGCTTGTGCTGTGCATTCCATATACCAACCAGCCTTTACCGCTTTTTAATGGATAGATAATGCGGTTCTCACTTTGTTTGCCGCTATGTAGATCAAACTGTGGCTTCAGTGTAAACGAAGTCTTGTATGTTGGGTCGGCGACGGTCAAACCTTGATCCGCTGACTCGTTTGCAACGGCGGTGATCTTTGGTCCGGGCGTCTGCATGATGCCACTAGGCGAGGCGACATACCCCTCGTTGAACGAGAATTTACTTTCTTTTTCATTGTATTTTACCCGCTGGGCATGTGACTGACTTGTCGGCGAAAGGAGTGAACCCGCATTGCCGAGCGCATACGTCGGTGGATTAAGGAGGTGGCTAATTAAGATGATGATTCCAACTACGATCGCAACGAGGCTGCTGATAACAAGCCCATGGCGCAGTCGAGTGGGCATCCAGCGAGGAAGTTTGGCGACTACGGCATGATACCACTTGGCAAGTCGGCGAACGGGTTTACTGCGCATCAGCTTGGTCAGTGT
>CBIHME010000147.1:0-2387 GCA_966210965.1 uncultured bacterium | reverse complement strand
GCAAATGCCGCTCCTGGCAAAATCAACTATCAAGGCCGTCTGACGAACGCAGCGGGCGCGCCAATGCCGGATGGCCAGTACAATATGACTTTTCGTATTTACGATGCCGCTAGTGGCGGTACGTTGATTTGGTCTGAAGTTCGTGAAACGACAAATCGTGTGACGGTAACGAACGGTCAATTTAATGTGCAGCTGGGTGCAGTTACTCCAATCACCGAAACAGTTTTTGATAGCGATTATACGTATTTCGAGGTCGAGCTGCCAACGCCTGCTACTGCAACCTGTTCGACGGCGGCATGTGGTGTCTATACAGAAGGCGCAATGACGCCTCGTCAGCCAGTTGGCTCTGCTGCCTATGCACTTAAGGCTAATGATGCCAACACCTTAGCTGGCTGGTCGAGTTTTGATTTCGCCAAGCTAGACTACATTAATACATTCACTGATAGCAATACTTTCAATGGTACGGTAACGGTAGGTTCTGCGGATTCAGCTACTAAATTTGTAATTAATGACAGTGTTGCGTCGCCGCTCTTTATTGCCGACACTGACTCGATGATTGTTAAGGTTGGAACGAACGCCTCAGCAAGTCTTGCAAATGTCCGCTTGATATCAACCAGTGCGGAATTCACCGGAACAGTGCGCGTCGGTACGGCGACGAATGGTATCGATTTTTCTGGTGCCAGTGGCATGTTGCTAAGCGGCACGGCGCGTCCAACGCGTACAGTTACATTGGTGCCAGAATATCCTGGCGCAACATTCCGCGCCAAAGGAGCGAACGACAATGGTAGCCTGAGCAGTGATTTCTGCGCATCTTTAGGTGGCGCGATGGATATTAATATCGACGCTTGTAACCCAAGCGGAGAAAGCCATAATTATTACGAATGGAAGAGTGATGAGCCAGTCGAGTACCAGGAATACCTCATATTTGTCAGGTATAGGCTGCCGGCGGATTATGACACTGGTTCGATGACAAATCTTACGATGGCTGCGCAAGCGACCGAGTACCATCCATATGTGAATGTCGGCATGAAGATGTACGACGGGTGGTCGAGCACGGTTTGTGCGGATACTGGCTTTTTATCCGATGCCTATGAATGGATGACGCTTAGCGACACGACTCCTCTCGGCTCATGCAACCTGACGGCTAATAGTTACGTTACGTTTGTAATCGAAATGTCTGCAATGGATGGGAATGCAGTGCGGGCGGGGGATATCAGCTTTAATTATCGGAGTAAGTTTTAATGCTACGGCGGGCTGGGTTGGTACTTAGCGGTCTATCGCGGCGACATGTCATAGCGGGGGCGTTTATGATAATGGGCATTACTCTTGGGCTGTGGCTACATTCGGCGAGCGCCCTCACGGCTACTCTACTGCCGACTGCGACAGAGAATAATGCATGGTCAGCCGGTACGGCGGGTTGTACGACGGCTACGACGGGGCATACGTGTGTCGATGAGGGCGTCTCTGCAAATACAACCGACTATGTCGCAACCGGTACGAGTCTTGGCAGTGGGGTATCTACGACATTCCAAATGGCCGACCAGTCTAATGTTGGTACTGCAACGAATATAATTGTGTATTATTACGCGAAAAGCGTCGCACTTAACGGCAATACACCTAATGCGGATACAATCACGATGGAGCTGAGTGTGGGCGGGACTCCGGTTGGCACGGCTTCAGTCCAGTCGATGACAATAGGCTTTTCATGGTATTCGGCGCAATATTCAGGTAACTGGACGCAAGCTCAGGTTGACGATATGAAAGTGAAGCTAACGCGGACAGTTGTCGGGGGCGGAAACCAGAACAACGCTGACGACAATGTTCAGGTTTCTAGTGTCTACGTCTCGATGACATATACTTCTCCTGTCGATATTTCACAAGTCGCATACCGCTGGTTTGGCGCAGAAAAGACGCGGCCATCTGGTGTGTATGGTTCTGCAACTACGTACGGCACGGGCACTACCCCCCAGGGTGTAGTTGTCGATGACTTTAATAATGACCAAACCCTCGATATCGCGACGGCGAATGTCGGTACTGACAATGTCTCAGTGCTGATTGGTAATGGTAATGGGACGTTCGCGACCAAGGTTGACTATGCCGGGGATGATGGACCGACAAAGATTATTTCCACTGATTTGAATAACGATCAGGATAAGGACTTGGTTGCGGTGAATGTCAATAGTGCATCCATATCAGTCTTTATAGGGAACGGTGACGGCACCTTTGCGGGCAAGGTAGATTACGCAGCTCAGACCGCTAATAATAGTATCGCCGCCGGTGATATCAATAACGATGGATTCATTGATATTGTGACCAGTGGGGGCGTTCTGAATACATATTCGATATTTACGGGCAACGGTGATGGAACGCTTGATTCCGCGGTGAAT
>CBIHME010000146.1:0-2389 GCA_966210965.1 uncultured bacterium | reverse complement strand
GTGAGGACGCGGGCGCTAGGTCTGAATCCGGCAGGCAGCGTAAAGATCACCGTTCCATTTGCCGTGTTGCCGTTTCGGATAAGTCCCTTGAATCGAACTAATCCATCCGAGCCTTTCGCATATCCAGGCGAGGTAAAGAAGGCACCGCCATCATGCGCAATCCAGCCATTTTGTAATGTGGCAACGTTTGTCCAGCCAGCAAATGAGGACGGGTACCACATGGTATGGAGTGCCAAGTAGCCATTTGCCGTTCCTGGTCCCTTGGCGACTATTCCCAGGCTTTGGTCGACGCCAATCGATCCCTGTGGATCGCTGCGTGCCGGTACATGCATATACCGACTAGGGCGCGTGGTGAAGTTGGTGGCGATTTGCGTGCCGTTGGTGATCGTGCCGGGTCGGACTAATCCCTGGACGTGAACGCGGCCGATTGAATCAACAGAGTAGCTGGCATTTTCAAACGGTGAACCGTAGTTGGTCCATCCGTTCGTAAAGGTTAGTCCGGTTCGCGTGTACGACGTACCTGCTGGAATGTACCCGATTGACTCTAGTGACATCCACGATGCACTACCAAAAATGTAAACGATTTCACCAGTTGGATAAATGTCTATACGACCCGCCTCGCCTGGGCTGGTTGATGTTTGGAAGATTAGCCTGCCAGATGGGCGGTATCCTGCGGGTAATATTCCGATCACATCGTATTGAGTGACGGCAGTCGGTTTTCTGACGAGTCCTTTTAGTCGTACGACACCAGCAGATGTTTTTGTAACGCCGATTGTGTTATAGCTACCAAGATAATCGGTCCAATCGTCTAGATATTCGATCGGCTTCCAGTTAGAGACGCGCAGCGTGGCTGCTTCGCTAGTAAGTGTTTGTCCAGAATATGTTGCAAGTACTCGGTATGCGTAGCCGTTCCAGCCGCCGTAGGTGCCGGTTGCGCTGTTCCATGTCGTGGTAAAGTTACTGACCGTCAAATCCTTGGTTGTTGCGCCGCTGTAGTTTGCGCCATTAGTGACGTTCGCCCATGATGTGCCGCCATTGGTGCTGATTTGCCATTGATACGTTGCCGCATTAATGTTGGTTGCAGAATTGAATGTAGTGCTGCCTTCGGTTGGGATGACATCGACGTCAGATGGTTCGGCGGTGAAGTTGAATGCGATTGGTGGCAGTTCTTTGGCGTTGACGTTGAGCTTTTGCGCGCGCATTGAAAGAGCGACTGCGACAGTCCGACCGGCGGCGGTTTTGCTGCCGGTGAGCGTTACTTTGATTGACGTCGCATTTTCAGCGTTTGATGGGCCAAGATCGGTCGTGCTGCCTGGTGAGTCGTAGTAATTAATGGTCATGGTAGAGATGTCGGACATGACTTTTACGTCATTCGCCTTGCAGCGTGATGCACTATAGCCCGGGCTGCAGCTGTTTTGTTGCCACGGTGTAGCACACACGGTTTGCGCATCTGCCGTTGCATCAGTATTGTGGTCGGGAATGTAAGTGCGACGCCACAAAGAGCCGTTGTTAATGAAGTACATTACCTTGCTATATAGAATTGGATTGACGGTCTTTGTATTGTCGCAAGGATTTGGCTGGCCTTTGAAATAGACAATCTCACGCAGTGGATCGATGGGGTTGCGCGTGGTCGAAAAGGTCGAAAGCACGAGACTGTTTGCGCTGCTCGTAAAGGCAGCGGTTCCTGTAAAGTTCGAATTGCTGCCCTGTGGTGACGGCAATGTTCCCGAGCTGAGCATGAATTGATTTGATATATTGACGTCATCTTCGATTCGCGTCAGCGCATCTTGGATGTCATACATCATTGCGTTTTCGTCGTGGGTTGCCATGACGTCGCCGACCATATTGACCATTAACGAGATAAAGCCACCAAGCGCCAGTATAACAATTGGCGCGACGATGAGCATTTCGACGAGCGTAAAGCCGAGTGATTTCTTATTGCTTTTATGGGGTGATGAATGATGCATGGGATACCTCTTTTTGCGGTGTGCCGTATAATACTCGCACTGATAGCTTTGTTGTTGCGTCTGACGTTCCGTATGGGCAAGTGAATGTGACAGTGATAGTGGCGTCTGGTAGACCGTTCGGCCCCGTAGATGACGGAAGCGTCGGTGTTGGCGATGGAGTCACAGTGCTACAGGGGTTGGTCGCTTGGGGGCTGTAGGTGCGCAGTGCTTCGTAGGCGATATTGTCGGCCCTGGAACGTAGGCGTGCCTCGCCGCCGTTCTTTATTATCAGCGCATAGAGTTGATAGCCTGCGCCAACAAAAGCAACTGCGATAAACAGGCTAATGAGTAATTCAACAGCGGAAAAACCGGCTTGGCTGTGGCTATTTCTCATTGGTTTTTACTCGACAGCATGACGATTGAGCCGTCAGTCTCTTTCATAT
>CBIHME010000145.1:0-2472 GCA_966210965.1 uncultured bacterium | reverse complement strand
TTCAAGATACGTCACCATCGCTGCCAAACCGCCAAGAAGTATCCGTTGCTGCTCCCTTGTTTCGATAAATTGAGATTGAATATTCATCTTTTTTTTCTCTAAATCATCGTCCCATTTTCCGACAAGCATCGCGTGATTGGTAGGCTCAAATAGAACGGGCAGATTATTAATAAGAGCAATCGATCCCTTGCCATGTTCGCTATCCAACAATGCACTATGAACAAGTGTAGTGGCGGTCCGCCCCATTGCCAGCTTAATATGGTGTTCTAGTTCAAATCTGTCATCACTATCAAGCTGCAAAAAGCGCTCCACAATACTGCCGTAAAGCGACGCTTCGACTTCGATTCTTTCATAATCATCATAAAGATGTACTTCAAATTCGCGCGTTTGATTGATGTACTTAGGATACGGCGGATAGATTTGCAGTTCATCATGCGCATTAAATAATGCGTCTTGGTAAGGAGAAGGCTCGGGGTCAGGCTCCGACAGTGATTCACCGACAGGGTTACTCATTAATGAATACTACTATAATCTTATTTTGCAGTATGTCAATGGCTATTACTGTATCCAGGCGGACCGTCGATCGCCTATCGATCGATGAAGTGCGTTTGCCGCTCTTGATAGGTCGATATGCTCCCGTAAGCGGTCATGAAGCTCACTCAGCTCACCTTCCTCGACCGGGTGAACATCTCGCCAGGCTTCGAATGTACCTTCTGGTGTTTTTTTCAATAGGTAGTTGCCGTACCATGCCTGGAGGTTGCCATTTCTCAGCCAATCGAATGAAAAATCATCGACGTATGATTCCTGCTTGGAATCCTCATTAAGCTCATTTTGCCGAAATCGTATGCGCATCTTCCACTGGTCATGTTGCACTTTCGCTACGCGACATGCTAAATACTCCTCGAGTGTGCCGTCATAGAAGTCGTCATTACTGCTATTCATGTTATTGACCGCCGCGAATGCATGGCGTTTATTGCCGCTCAGAACCGAACGCTCTTGCTGGCCCAATATTTGCATAACCAGCGATTGCGTCGCCAATACGGATTCGATTGAAAGTGGGGATTCTAAGGACGCTTCTTTCGTCCAGCGATTATCCTCGTAGGTTTTCTGCGTCTTTCCAACGCCGGAAATGTTTGTATATTCGCCATATATCTTCGCTCTCATGTCATTTCTCCCAGTCAAATCCTTGACCAAAGTGTCCATAACGAGCAGTCTGTTCGTATATCGGGCGCCGTAGGTCGAGGCTGTCAATTATCCCGTTTGGTGTTACGTCATAGCCTACACCTTTTTCAGCTATCCCGTCAACTACAACCGTCACTTCCATTGGCTCGGCAACGCCAATCGCGTACGCCAAGCGGACAAATACCTCGTTTGCCTGCCTGTTCCTCAAGTAGTCGACTGCGATCTTACGGGCTATATAGGCGGCGCTACGATCAACTTTACTTGGATCCTTACCACTGAACGCACCGCCACCGACGGGAATTCGTGGTCCGTAATTATCTACGGCAAGCTTGCGGCCAGTGAGGCCCGCATCCGCATCAAAACCTCCAATTTCCCAATCCCCAGCCGGGTTCGCATGTATAGTTAGCGCCGTTTCGTCCACGTACGCAAGTTCATCGCTAGCGATCCATGCATGAATTTGCTTGATCAAATCCGCCTGTGGTGCATACTGAAAACTAGCCACGAGATGTACGATTCTGTCACCATTCAAGGTGACCTGCGTCTTACCATCATACGGCCATGTTTCATACAGATACTGATTCAAGCGGCGAGACAAAACGACTTCAAGAGGCAAAAACTCCGCTGTCTCGTTAGTAGCATATCCAATCATAATACCCTGATCGCCCGCACCGCCGGTATCAACGCCTGCGGCTATCTCGGGGCTTTGCGCGGCGATATGCTCGATCAGCTCGACGTCACCCGCCAGCCGCCGAACTATCGCAGCGACGTCGACATTCACCGCCCTAGACGTTACCTCTCCAGTGACAAAGACTTTACCATGACCACCGGCAACATCGATAGCGACGCGCGCAAACGGATCTTCACGCAGATGCGCATCCAAAATCGCATCCGATATCTGATCGGCAATTTTATCAGGGTGCTTTGGTGAAACGCTCTCGGCGGTTCGATAATTACTTACTACAGACATGAAAAACTCCTTTCTATCTGCCCTGATATATGGCACTAGGAAAGGAGTTCGTTCAATAAGAGGATACTCGTATATCTTTCCTGATGTCTATCAGGCGGAATTAGCACCTTGCTGGTATACGGCAGGTTGCTGGCGAGTCATCGGGCCGATCCCTCTTCGCTCTCTTGATATTTAGTTTGTTACCTTTTCACTGTAGCATGACCGCGCCGTTACCGCCAAATTATTCATTTTCTAGATGCTGACATGCAACAATACTAAACTCGACAAGATCATTGAACATCTGGCGCGCATCATAGACCGACATTCGCCTGTCGGGATAATGA
>CBIHME010000144.1:0-2476 GCA_966210965.1 uncultured bacterium | reverse complement strand
GAAATAGGATGGATGCCGCGCAGAATATTGATTGGCATGCTCGGCTAGGGCAGCTCGAGACACCCGTGGCTAGCTATAAAAAAATTCAAAAAGCTCAGTCTGATGAGTTTGGGTTTGCCGCTCATCAAGAAAACCTCGAGCTGATTATTAATAATCCGGATAATTACCCTAAGCCATCTAGCTTGTATAATGCTGTTATTATCGCCGCCTACAATGAGGCGTACGAGGTCTTGGAGCCTACTATTCAGTCGGTTATTGATACAACCTACGACAAGGACCACTTAATTCTTGTTTTGGCGTATGAAGAGCGAGGGGGCGAAG
Source organism: uncultured bacterium (assembly GCA_966210965.1). Lineage (GTDB taxonomy): Bacteria > Patescibacteriota > Saccharimonadia > Saccharimonadales > Saccharimonadaceae > UBA6022. The sequence continues at coordinate 2,155 of CBIHME010000144.1, read as the reverse complement.
AGATACACAAAACCGCCCAGCGTCTTCATAAAAAGTTTGCTCACGCATTTAAAGCCTTTCATCTTGTAAAGCACCCACATGATCTGCCAAATGAAGTGGTAGGGAAGGGCGGCAACATTACATATGCGGGCCATTATTTAAAGGACTGGGTTAGAGGCCAGGGGATTGCTTACGAAGACGTCATTATCACCACGCTCGACAGCGACAACCGGCCTCACGCAACGTATTTCGATTATGTCACCTATGAGTATATCGTCCACGAGGATCGCAAGTATTTATCCTATCAGCCGATATCTTTATTCCTGAATAATATATGGGATGCACCAGCACCGATGCGTGTTATCGCGACGGGTAATTCGTTCTGGAATATCATCAGTTCGATGCGACCTCATACGCTGCGTAACTTCGCATCACATTCTCAGCCTATGGATGCTTTGGTAGAGATGGACTTCTGGAGTACGCGCACTATCGTTGAAGACGGCCATCAGTATTGGCGTAGTTATTTCCATTTTGATGGCAACTATTCTGTAACGCCAATATATGCACCAATTTACCAAGATGCCGTTTTGTCTGATACCTATAGGCGGACCCTAAAGGCTCAGTTTATTCAATTGCGTCGCTGGGCGTACGGGGCTTCAGACATACCCTATGTTGCGGTACGCATTCTGTCGCGTCGTCGTACGGTGCCACTTGGCGCGGGACTGAGCCGCCTGCTACGCCTGATCGATGGTCATGTGACGCTTGCGAGTATTTCGATTCTTGTTGCTGTTGGAGGCTGGGTGCCGTTGCTGATTAATCCGGATTCATCACAGCAAATCGCCGCCCATTTGCTACCTGAAGTGATTAGTAACATTCAGCGCGTTGCTATGATTGGGCTTTTAATCACGGTATTTCTAGGGTTCAAGATGCTGCCCCCTCGGCCTGAACGCTATAAGCGCCACCGATCACTCTTTATGTTGTTACAGTGGTGTCTGATGCCAGTGACGGCAATTGCATACAGCGCCGCATCGGCATTTAACGCTCAGACACATCTCTTTTTAGGAAAATATCTCGATAAATTTGATGTTACTGAGAAGGCGACTCACGAGACCGTGGCCCGTGCTCGCGCAGAGAAGGCCGTCCGCGCTTCCGAGTTGAAGAAATAAGCTGATGTTGGGCGGCGTATTGTATGGCTGCCAGCTCGTCGAACTTTTTTAACACTTGATGTGTCGCTGCCGCGATGTCGTCTGGATGGAGTGTCTGACGCTCCGTAGATAATGTATCTTCTACTGTCTGCGCTAGCCACAGCGCGTTATATTGTGCGTCATTAGGTGAATGAGTAAAAGTCTTAGCGATACTTAGGATTAGCTTTCCTAAATTGAATGTGTCTGTCGCTCCATTTGATAAGTTAATTAGCTTGTTGTCGGCGAGCGAGGGTCGCTCGTAGGTGGTGAATGTAGTATGACAATTCGAACAGGTCCGACGCCGCCATATTAGGGGCTGTTTTTTATTTGGACGTGAGTTAGCGACAGCAGTGCTTTTATTGAAACAATTTATACAAAACATGTCTATATAATGACATACAGCTATTTATAATGCTAGTGGATAACTATGTAAAAGTGGGGAAACAAAAACGCCACCCTTAGCCAAAAGGGTGGCGTTAGTTTAACAAATAGGGGTGTACACCGATTATCTACTGGGTGCGGGCGCGGGTTTGTTTTCGAATGTCCGGCCATGCCACATCGTATTCATACGATACCTTGAACTTATCTAATTCGGATGGTGCGATAACTTGATCTTTAGCCATGTATACATACTAGCATAAACACTATAAATTGTCAACTTATGCTTGTGCTGGTAATATAACATATATGGTATATTACAGTAGTAAAAAGCATAAATAGTATGGTGGAAAACTTTTAGATACTGTGGGTAAAAAGAAACCACCAGAGGCAGTCCGGCGGTTTAATAATAATTTCTATGGTGGACCCTGGAGGACTCGAACCTCCGACCTCGTCAACGTCAATGACGCGCTCTAGCCAACTGAGCTAAGGGTCCGTAGCTCACTTATAGTACCATATCAGAGGTCAGCGTTGCAATAACAAGGCTGTGAGTATATGATAAAAGGGAACAATGACGCGAAGTAACCGCTCGCTGAGTTCCGTGGGAGTCGTAG
>CBIHME010000143.1:0-2477 GCA_966210965.1 uncultured bacterium | reverse complement strand
CGCCGATGGGTATTTTACTTGGTGAAAATCGAACTAATTATGTGACCTATTATAATTATCCCCCGCCGATCAGCGGGGGATAATGGAGCTGGGGTAATTACCAGTTGACGCCTGATTTTGTAACGATTCGTTTCCATGGTCCGTCTGGAACATCGACATCATCGACGAAACGCCAATCGACAGTCACGTCTTGATTGAACTTACCTCCAACACATGCACCTAAGGCGGGAGAGACGTCCATGCCTGCGCCATTATATGATTTGTTAAATGGCCGTGTGTCGTTCACTCCAAAGACATAGGTGCGGTCTGCATAATTGGGGTTGCCATTGCCGATGTCGGCAGGACCTGCGTCTTGAATCTGACCGTAGCAGAGCGTGCCGCTGGGGCCTTTGACCTGTACCCAGCGGTTCTTCATATAAGAGAATTCAGCAGTGCACTTGCCGATATACCCTGGGTCATTTGCCCATGGAATATCCTGACAGCGAGTGGCTGATCCGGTGATGTAGCCGCCTTCGCCATTCGTGCCGTAGTCATTATAGGGAAGATCGAGGTAGAAAGGGTTTTCGATGGATATAGGACCGCCGACTGCGCGGTAATCGTTTTGCGGTAAGTATATACTGCCTGACACATTACCCGCCGAACATGGACCATTCGCATTAATCTTCACTGCATCACACTTAGTTGGGTATGGGTTGTTACAATTTTTTGAGACGGTTTCGCCAGCTTTGACGCCGAAGTGGCTGAACTGCCATGCGCCGTCATATGCAGAACAGATTTGACTGCCGTCATCGGTCGCCTGGAACTGTTCACCAACCCAGAAGGTTGTTGCAATGATACGTGTATGTAGCGGATAAGCGCGGCCCTTTACTGGAGTGGTCGGGGCTGTTGGTGTTGTTGGTGTTGTTGGTGGTGTCGGAGTGACAGGATCGATTGGTTTTGTTGGACTGTCGATGATGTACGTCTGGTCAAATGAGTTGAGATTGATGCTGATACCGTTTAGTAGGTAATCGAACTGCTGCTGAACGCCAACGCGCATGTTGCCTTTAACGTTCCAGCCACCGTAGGCAACTGGCGCCGGCGACATATAGTTCGGCGTCCAGTTGGCAAAGCTGATATTACTCGTGCTGACATCCCATAGCGGAATGTCGGTGAAGCTATTAACTGTATTGCCTTGTACACCCGTCCATGATGTTTTGCTGGTGTAGGCAATTGGGCGGATACCCTGTGCTTTGATACCATTTACCATTTCGCGGGTTGCTGGTTTGCCGGATAGCTCGACATCAAGAGCGAAGAACTGAAGCTTTGTTTTGTATTCGCCGGCTGCCTTGATGCCGTTCTCCCAGCAACCTGGGTCGCGAGTATATGCGGCAACCTTTAGGCCGGCGTCAAGTGCGGCTTTGATTTGCGTCTTGGCCTGGGCCGATTGGTTACACGTTCCCCAGTCGGTGACATTTGCGATGTACAGGCGTAATCCGCTGTCATATGCTTTTTTGAACCATACTGGATCGGTGATGATATTTGCTGAATCAAATGCTTTAATGCTTTTTGGTGTTTCAGCAATCGGGTTAACTTCGCTAGAGGTAAAAATAACGTCTACCCAGTAGTTGTCTTTGTTGGAGTCATCTGACGGGAAGCTTGATCGGAATCCGTACGAATAGACACTGTTCACGCCATCTGTGCCGCTTTTTAGTGCGGTTAGCGGGCCGCTCGTTCGAGCTGAATGCGCAAAGTAGCGAGAGTCAATAGAGAAGTGACCTTTTGGTGCGAAGTACGAGACGATATAGGTTGTGTCGGGGTTAATTGTGACGGGCTTGTCGAACTTTGCGGTTTGCCAACCGGACTGCGTTTCATTCTTAAAGGTGACTGTTGCTAGCTTTTTACCACGCTTGTCCCATAAATTACCAATATGAGTTCCGACATTTTGTCTACTTTTATAGAATTTTACACCGGTTACTTGACCGCTTGTTTTTGTGCGGAATTTCAATCCTAACTCTACGGGGTGAGAATCGTGCTGATTAATAACTTTTGGCTTATCCGATTCGGACCAAAAGCTGTGGGTTTTTACGGCAGCACCTGTCGCGTACAGCGCGACACCACTTAATATTAAAACGCCAGCTAGCGCGGCGACGGGAATGACCCATCGTCGACGCGAAGCATGTTCATTGGCACTCGGCACGTTAATTTTAATTTTGTTTAGTAGTTTTTTGAACATACACCTTGCCCCGCTATGGTTATTCTTGCCTCATAAAAGCACAACTAGTGTCGACTGTCTAGGTCAAACTTTACATCACCGGGTTAGAGAAAAATAAAGCTCATGATTTTCCAGTCCGCCCCCGTGATTTGGGTCACATTTAATGATGAGATAATAAAAAATATTTACGTTAATGACAAGCATACATACCCCGTGATGCGTCAAGACTTTAGTGCTACAGTAGAGATATGACACAGAGTACTCAATTGCATGGCGTTAATCTAGG
>CBIHME010000142.1:0-2495 GCA_966210965.1 uncultured bacterium | reverse complement strand
CATACCCGCTGTGTGGTATTTTTATGTACCTCTGTAAAGTGGCGTAGTTATCCACCATACTGTGGATAAAGCGTAAGCGACGTGCAAATAATGTAAAAAATAGGGCTTGTCGTGGGTAAGGGTGGGTATTATAGTAAAGCCAGTGGAAAGAAGTGGGTAACACCACAGAAAAACAAACACACAACCACTAATTAAAAAACAACCCAAACGTAAAAGCCAAACGGGCAAGGGACGCGCTAAGTCTATGGACTATTTCGAACGAAAGCTTGATGACAAGCACCGGTTAACCATACCGACAGAGCTTCGAAATGAATTTGCAAGCGGCGTCGTCTTGACACGAGGTTTTGGTCAGTATCTTCACTTGTACCCACAGAATATCTGGGACAGGGAAGTGGAACCAGCGCTCGACGGTAGCATTCTCGATGAGAAAGTTGCTGATCTGAACGTACGATTCCGCCGAGGAAAGACGAGCGTAGGACTAGACCAAAAACAAGGTCGGGTCACAATCGAGCAGCACCTGCTAGATTACGCTGGAATTGATCGGGAACTGATCGCCGTCCGAGCTGGCGCATATTGGCGCATTTTACCAGCAACCGCCGACGTGTAGGGGACAACTAAACAGCCGCACTTTAACAATTCGCATCAGATAGTAAAGATACACTCTCGAGATCAACTATCTGGTAGTAGAGCAAGTGGACCTACGGTACCACTAAAAAAATACCGACGCACCTTCCTCAAACACAACACCTCCCAAAAAACTCCACCTCACACACATAAGTCTCTCAATTGAACGAATAGGATTATAAGTCGCCTTTGGCACTGCCGATTTCGTTCAACCACTTATTACAAAAACAAACACAACAAAAAAACAAAAAAAGCTCTGCTGCCAGTTAGGTGATCTCGAGTAAACGACACTTTATGTTATAGTAAAGGGTAGTTTATGAGTATTAAAGAACATCCACCACAACATGTTCCGGTTTTACTAGACGCGACACTTGATACGTTACATCCTATTGAGGGCGAGAATTATCTCGATCTCACGGCGGGATACGGCGGTCATGCACGGCGCGTTCTAGAACGAACCAAAAACTACGAGGCTTCTGTTTTAGTTGACCGCGACAGTTTTGCAATTGCAGAACTAGGCGAGTTTACTGAAAAAGGGGTTACTTTATTGCATACCGATTTCGTCAGCGCTGCTCGCAGCCTGGTTGAAGAGGGGAAGCAATTTGATATCGTTCTTGTTGATTTGGGGGTGTCATCACCACAGCTCGACAAGAGCGAACGAGGGTTTTCCTTTACACATGATGGTCCGCTTGATATGCGGATGGATCGTCGCCAAGACATTTCAGCGAAAACGCTAGTGAACCGGGCAAAAAAAGACGAACTCATCCATATTATCAGAACCTATGGTGAGGAGCCGACTGGGTTTGCGCGCCGCATTGCTGATGCAATTGTGACGAATAGGCCGATTCGGACAACCAAACAACTCGCAGATCTTGTCGTTAGCGTACATGTAGGAAAGTGGAAAAAAATCCACCCAGCGACACGTACGTTCCAAGCGCTCCGCATTGCGGTCAATCAAGAACTGCGGCAAGTTGAAGAACTTATGCCACTTATCCCTAAGCTACTAAAGCCTGGTGGGCGAGTTGGTATCATCAGCTTCCATAGTCTGGAGGATCGGCTAGTGAAACAGTATTTCAACGAACAGAAGAATGCTGGATACGAGGCCGAACTGCAGTTAGTGACCAAAAAGCCGTTAGCCGGAGACATTTACGATGTTCACAATCCGCGATCACGTAGTGCAAAGCTACGTGCCGCAGTGAAAAAATAAAACAAAAAAAAGAAAGGGCACAAAAATATGCCTATTCACATCCCAGTAACATTCGCAGACGCAGAAGCAACACAAACTGTTGCTGTTCGTCACGGATAATTACACAGAACTCGGGCCATCGCCAAAAAAGGCGATGGGCTACCAAAATAAAAATAAATAACAGAAACAAATAATAACCATGTCATACCAACGAACCACACAGTTCAGTTCTCGTCGTGTCAGCAATTGGAGTCGTAATCAAAATACCACTCGCTACGCTTCGAACGTCAAACTCGGCCCAGTGACTCATACGGTGCTTGTCGCCCTTATGATTACCGTGCTCGGCTTGATATACTTAACACAGGCAACACGTGCGACCAGTTATGACTATCAAGCGCAAGAGATCGATACGCAGATCGCCGATCTGACGACTAAGCAAGCAGATCTCGAGATCGAAAATGCGCGACTGACCGCACTAGAGAGTGTCAAGAATAGCAGTGTCGCGAAGTCTATGGAAAAACCAGCTTCGACAAATTACGTTAGTGAATAAAATATGCAACTAGATTTAGCAAAGGGAAGCCGCTCAAGATTACTGGCGATAGTGATGCTACTCATTATGGCTGTATTCATTGTGCGGCTTTTTTATTTGCAGGTCATCCGCAATGAATTTTACAAGACCGCTGCC
>CBIHME010000141.1:0-2495 GCA_966210965.1 uncultured bacterium | reverse complement strand
CCGTACTTATTGCAGCTTGGTTTTATCGAGCGGACGCCGCGCGGACGCCGTGTAACCGCAAAGGCCTATAAGCACCTAGGAAAGAGTGCACCGCAAAGTCCGCAGGAATTGGTATAATATAAGCATGGAACAAAAGCCGCAGCCTCAACAGCCCCCGCAACCTCAGCCACCTCAGCCGGTAGCGTATGATACGAATGGTAATCCGTTGTATGCTGCACCGCCGCAGATGCAGGATGGGCAGACATCTCCACAAGTTGTGCATCTGAGTCGGGCGGTTGATCCCGTGCCGCAGGAGATTTCACCGGAAGTGAAAAAGCGTCACGATCAGTCGGTCAAGGCACATCCTTCACTTAACCTGAGCTCGCACGAATTTATCATCAATTCGGTCCGTCGTCACCCGATTGGCTTGTTGATACCTGTTGGCTTAACGATATTTCTGGTTGCACTTATCGCTTCGATCCTGATCAATTTTAATCTGATTATCGAATCGCTTGGTGTGTTTGAGGCATCTGCCTACGGGCCAATTATGCTGATTGGTCTGTTGCTTATCGCACTGTTTATTATTGGTGGGTATATTGCCGTTTGGGTGTATATGAATAACCGTTTCTTTTTGACTAACGAGAGCGTCATACAAGAGCTGCAAATGAGCTTATTTATGCGAAAAGAACAGACGGTCAGTTTGGCGAACATCGAAGACGCGAGTTTTGATCAGCATGGTATTTTGCAGACGGTATTAAACTACGGTTCAATCCGCTTAAGTACTGAAGGCGATGAGACGACGTACCGGTTTACGTATGTCAGCAATCCAAAAAAGCAGATCGAAGTGCTTAATAATGCCGTTGAGGCGTTTAAGAACGGTCGCCCTATTGAAGAGATGGGTGGATAAATTGTCTAGTTATTGCGACTTGTTTTAACAAAGTCAGCTTCTTTTTCTAGATCAGCCCGAAGCGTGTAGCTTTTGCATATGCTGTTGGTGCAGTTGACGCCTTCGTAGCGATAATTAGACGCTTTGTCACCAATCTTTACTGTGTTCGGATCGGCTAGCAGGGCTGGGTCAACGGCAGGAAGTGTTTTTTCCGTGAGCTCTGAAGGGTATGATTTATTTGCAGCGAAATAAACCTCTTCGAGGCTGTAGTACATAGCATTGATTGCGGTCTTGCGCTGATCATCCCTGTGGGTGGCGGCAAGGTTCTCTTTTTGAATAAATAATACGATTGTCGCGACGCTTAAAAAAAGAGTAACGACGATAACTTCTATGACAGTAAATCCGTGAGTGTGTTTCATTATTACCATTATACCACTTGATGAACAGGTGATTTGGTGATTATGGTCGTAAAAAACCACCGCGCTGTCCTCACTGCTTTTATAGTAAATTATCAGAAAGCAACGTATAATAGAAAGTAGATAAAGAGGGGAATTTATGGCCAAAAAAAGCGAGAAACCAGAAATGGCTGAGAAATCAGCAACGAACGAGGGAAAATTAAAGGCCTTAGGTCTTGCGATGGATCAAATCACAAAGCAATTTGGTGACGGATCAATCCGCCGATTAGGCGACACGCAAAAGGTTGATGTCGAGCTAATTTCAAGCGGATCACTAAGCGTGGATTTGGCACTTGGCGGCGGCTATCCGAAAGGCCGTATCATCGAAATCTACGGTCCGGAAAGCTCAGGTAAGACAACGTTGACTCTTCATGCGATCGCAGAAGTACAGAAGAACGGTGGCACCGCGGCCTTTATCGATGCCGAACACGCCCTTGACCCTGCCTATGCGCGTCGCCTTGGGGTAGATACAGACAATCTTTATGTTAGCCAACCAGATAACGGCGAGCAGGCGCTTGAAATCGCCGAAACCCTCGTGCGCTCTAATGCGGTTGATCTTGTCGTTGTCGACTCCGTTGCCGCACTAGTACCTCAGGCGGAAATTGATGGCGACATGGGTGATAGCCATATGGGACTTCAGGCCCGCTTGATGAGCCAAGCTCTGCGTAAGTTAACGGGTATTATTAACAAAAGTAAGACAACCGTTATTTTTATCAACCAGATCCGTATGAAGATTGGTGTGATGTTTGGCAATCCTGAAACGACCACCGGTGGTAACGCACTCAAATTCTACGCATCCGTTCGTCTTGATATTCGACGTACGGGTCAGATCAAAGTAGGGGAAGATATTGTCGGTAACCGTACGAAAGTCAAGGTAGTGAAAAACAAGATCGCTCCTCCTTTCCGCGTAGCTGAATTTGATATCATGTACAACGAAGGTATTTCCAAAACTGGCGATGTTCTTGACCTTGCAGTACAGCATGGTATCGTTGGCAAGGCTGGTGCATGGTTTGACTATAATGATGCCAAGATTGGCCAAGGTCGTGAAGCAAGCAAGACGTACCTCAAGGAAAATCCTGACGTCCTGAATGAAATTGACGCAAAGGTGCGTGCAAAGGTTGCCGAGCTGAGCGGAGATATCAGCCCTGCGGCGGCGGATGCCGGAGTGCGTCAAG
>CBIHME010000140.1:0-2526 GCA_966210965.1 uncultured bacterium | reverse complement strand
CAACTATACACTCCAAATATCGAAGATTTATCAACCGATCAATTAATTAGCACCTACACCGTTAATGTCTTTGCGATGTTCTGGCTGTCGAAGGCGGTATTGCAATATATGCCGGCTGGCGGCGCGATTATCAACACGGCTTCAATCCAGGCGTATCAGCCGTCGCCAGGCTTATTGGACTACGCAGGTACAAAGGCTGCGATTGTTAATTTTACGCACGGCTTAGGCATCCAGCTGGCGCCGCGGGGCATCCGAGTGAACGCTGTTGCCCCTGGACCGATTTGGACGCCATTGCAACCCAGTTATGGTCAGCCTCAAGAAAAGATCAAGACATTTGGCCAAAAGACGCCACTCGGCCGTGCTGGTCAGCCAGCCGAGTGCGCGCCGCTATATGTATTTTTGGCCTCCCAGGAATCAAGCTATGTCATCGGAGAGGTGATGGGGGTAACTGGCGGGCAGCATCTGCCGTAATCAAAGTGCGTCAACTCAGCCGCATGAAAGATGAGTAAAACTGACTGGGCGTAGAATCCGCTTGCTTTGTAAGTAATATCTGTTATAGTTTAGTTATTCCGAGTTAGTCCATTACCAGGAAGGCAGATTGTCATGTCAGATAAATCAGAGAATCTTAGGCACGGCCCGGATATGAGCTCATTTGAAGCTCAGTTTGCGGAAAGTGATGATTTCGATACCTTGTTGCGGGCGCAGAAGGATGAAGATGCTCGACTGCTGCAAATGCAGCAGCAAGAATTGGCTATTTCACGTAACCAATCTTTGTTTCAGCGATCGATGACCGAAGAGCGACTGTCGTATAAATCTCTTGAAGACCGACTGCGTCACTTGAAGGATGCCTATACGGCCGCGCTATTTCTTGAGTCGGCTCAATTGCTGCCTACGCCCGACACGCTGACCCGGCTAGAAGCTCGTATCAACGAGATTCACGCTGCAATCGCACAACGAGACGCAGATAAGAACGCTAAATGACAACCCATCTACCCACCAACTCGGATAAGCCCCTGACGATTGTCGGGGGCTTATTCATGCCCATCGGGTATAATAGAATGAATGATTACTTATTACACAGATGGAAGTGCCAGTCCGAATCCTGGCCCCGGCGGATTTTCCGTTATCAAAGAGTTACAGCCGCATATTTTAGGCAGCGAAGATGGTGAAACGACAAATATTCGGATGGAAGGTAAAGCGCTTGTCGCGGCACTAAAAGATGCTGATGGTGCTGAATGTCAGATTTATACTGATAGTGAGTTTTGGATTAATGTCATTACGAAATGGTCACTGAATTGGGAAAAGAACGGCTGGAAGAAAAAAGGTGGCGAAATTAAGAATCTTGATATCGTACAAGAGGTTTGTCCACTATACCGTGAATCAAACGCGACTCTTATCTGGGTGCGTGGCCACAATAACGACGAGGGTAATGAGCTGGCTGACGTCTGGGCAAACAAGGCGAGAGAAGGCGAACGCATTTAATTTTGCGCCTGAATACTTCGACCGTTACTGCAGTGCTCGGTGTTGTGGCGCGATGTAGGGGATGTTCCCTGTGATTATTCTCCTTGCCCCCTCAAAGACAATGGACTTTGCGTCTGTACCACCGACCGCTCTGAAATCGACGCATCCTTATTTTTTGCCCCAAGCTGAGAGTATCGTTGATCGGATGCGCGGTATACCCGACATCAAGGAAGTAATGAGCGTCAGCGATGGCATTGCTCAGACAACACGCGCGTCGTATGCGCAGTGGGGCGGTGTGACGCAACCGGCAATATATGCGTACGTCGGTGATGTGTACAAGGGTTTTTTTGCACGGACATTATCGAGAGAGGATCTCGAATGGGCACAGCGGCATTTGCGAATCCTGAGTGGGTTGTATGGGGCATTGCGGCCACTAGATTATGTATCGGCCTATCGTTTAGAGATGAGGGCAAAGTTGGCTGTAGCTGACGCAAAGGACCTATATGACTTTTGGGGCCGTGATGTCGCTGCATTTGTCGATGCCGATGCCGAAGGAATTGTTTGTGTTCTGTCATCAGAAGAATACGCGAAAGTCGTCACTGCCGATACGTCATGTCGTATCATCACTCCGGTCTTTCTTGATAAAAAGCAAAATGGCAAGATTGGGACGGTGCCGATCTACAGTAAAATGATGCGCGGCGTCATGGCGAGGTGGATGATAGACAATCGCGTCACTACTCCGGATCAATTGAAAGATTTTTCGCTGTACGGATATTCGTACGATAAAGCACACAGCACAGACGACGGACCTGCGTTTTACCGGGAGGTGATGACTCCACTGCGGTTTAATGTATAGTACTTAAAAAAGCTGGGCAATAGGGTAATTTGGTTGTATAGTATCGTTATGTACGAGCACGGGTTGATCCCATCTGATTATACTGAACGTCCGATTTATCAGACTGAGCGTTCACTTGAACTGCAGCACGAACTAGAGATCGGCTGTGATCTGGCTGATGATCTTTTACGATTACCATATGGTGATAGCAGCAGGCAGCATTACGAGAC
>CBIHME010000139.1:0-2533 GCA_966210965.1 uncultured bacterium | reverse complement strand
GAAAACATGCATTATTCCCTGCGACATCCCCACGACCCGCAACCTTCGCGCTGCCGCACACGATTGCAGGCCAGAAGTCGGCCGCGTAAAAGTCGACCCCCTTTCCGGGGTTGTGCGCGCTTACAGCTACGACATGGCTACGGTATGGATCTTCGACTGCTCGACCAGAGAAGGCGAGCAGGGTAATGCAATTGCACAGGTCCTCATTGGACTTGGGCGCTACGCTCAATCTCTCATCGCCGTACCAACCTACCTGACAGACGTGAAAGCCTCTGCAGGTGAACAATACTGGCTCGAAGAGATCGACCCTGCCTTCTGACAGTCAGCAGACTGACAAGTTACGAGAATCACGCCTCGTCCCTGATCGCATCCGCGAAAAGGGGCGAGGCTATTTTTTTATACAGCTGGGCGTTGTTGACTTACGTCTATATTAATGATATAATGTTGTTATTCTCGCAACTTACCATCACGAGCAGATAGGCAGGAAAATGGCCGCGCCCATTCATACACATCGCCACGTCGATTCGATACAGAACATTGATCTCGGAATGGACGAAAGGCGGATACTCGAAAGCATCAATCGGCGCCTTGCGCAGGACGATATCCGCTGGGTGATCGTCATGCCGTCTCAGGGCATCATCCATGCGCTACGGACAGCGTACAATTATTCCGAAGACAAAGAGAGCACGCCCGAAGCACTGTCGACCGCCCTCCAGGCACTGGGATTCTTTACGGAGACTGCACCACCTACGGTCGTCCCTAAAGAGATCGTTACGCCGGTTGAAGGCATCGACCCGCATTACAGGGTAGAAATTACCCTCTACCCCGAAAGAAGGACCACCTATCAGCTAATGAAATAGCCGCGAGAACAGCCTCGCTCCCACTGCGCAACTAGCGCAAAAGGAGCGAGGCGTTTTCATATTCAAAATTGTCACAAACCGCTCATGCTCGCAAACTATTTCCATCTCTGTTATAATTACTAAAGTTTATGGCATCAAAGTTACCAACAGTAGCAATCATTGGGCAGGCGAACGTCGGTAAGAGTTCGCTTTTTAATCGTCTCGTCCGTTCACAGCAGGCGATTGTCGCCCGCGAAGCTGGCACAACTCGAGATAACGTCCTCGGTCGCGTGGAGTATAACTACCACAACTTCTGGCTCGTCGATACCGCTGGTCTCAAGGATCCGAATGACGAATTCGAAGCCTCTATTCAAGAACAAATCACCGAAGCAGCTGATGCCGCAGATGTCATTCTTGTCGTTGTCGACAGCAGCCAATATGCCAGCGACCAAGACAAGTTAGTTGCCAAAAAAGCCCTTAAAAGCAAAAAACCAGTCCTACTTGTCACTAACAAGGCTGATCTAAAAGAATCATTGCCCAACGACGAGTTCAAACGCCTTGGCATTAAATCGATTATTCGCGCATCAGCCGAACACAATCAAGGTATCGTCGATATCCTCGAAGAAATCGTTGCGCTTATTCCTGCAAAGTACGAAGAAACGCCTGACGATGTACTGCGCGTGTCTCTTATTGGCCGTCCAAATGTCGGTAAAAGCAATCTCTTCAACAGCCTCGCGGGCAAGCAGCAAGCACTCGTCGCTAACATCGCCGGCACGACCCGCGACGTTAACCGCGTCTCTATCCGCTACGGTGCTCGCGACATCGAATTACTTGATACGGCTGGCATGCGAAAACCAGGCAAGCAAGAAGTGGGTATAGAGAAATTTTCAGTCCTGCGCACACTGCAAGCAATTGAAGAGTCTGACATTTGCTTCCTTTTAATGGACGTCAATGAACTTAACACCCAACTTGATCAGCGTCTTGCTGGTATTATCGACGAAGCAGGTAAGGGTATGGTTATCGTTGTCAGTAAATGGGACAGTGTCGAGAACAAAGACGCCTACACGCGCGACGCTCTCGCACCGACTATTGCTCGTAATTTCAAATTTACGCCATGGGCACCACTAATCTTCACCAGTAGTGTTACTGGGCAGAACGTCACAAAACTATTCGATCTCGCGCTTGATATCGATGCCCGACGCAAGCAAGAATGCAAAACTCGCAAACTAAATGACCTATTGCAAACCGCTATCCAAAAGCATCCGCCAGCTGGCCTTAAAAACACCCACCCGAAGCTACGCTATATGGTGCAAACTGATGTATCACCACCGTGGTTCGTTATTTACGGCAGTAACCTTAAATTCGTCCACTGGTCTTACAAGCGCTACCTAGAGCGCCTCATCCGCGAAGAATTTAACTTCGCTGGCACGCCAATCAAGTTTAGCTTCCGCGACGAAAAGCAGATCAAAGCAAACAAAGAACGTGTCGCGCAAGGAAAAGACCCTATCACGAAGAAATCTCGCGAGGAAGCCAAAGAAAAGGCAGCAAAAGAGCTGCAGGACATGAAGGACCGCAGAGAAACAGCACCAAAACAAGATCAAAAAAAATAGCCCCACTACGATAGCTGGGGCTATTTTAGTGGGGAAGCGGCCTGTGAATGTAGCCTATTGTCGCATGACTGCGTCGTTTGACTG
>CBIHME010000138.1:0-2535 GCA_966210965.1 uncultured bacterium | reverse complement strand
TCAGCATAATTATCCTCAAGATTTAATTAAAAAGGCTACATCATGAAATCCGAACGAGAGACTTTCACCACAACCCCGCAAGACACTGAAGCGATCAATCAAACCTGGCAACATGTTATCGACTGTATGATGCAGGCAACACTAGAAATAGTTACCGTCGATGACGAGACGCGCGCCAACCTCGTCTCTAACTTTTGGCCAACACATGCCGCATTGTTACAGCAGGTCGAGCAACACAATCCCGGCACCGCACATGCTATCATGACCCGCGCCGAAGAAATTAGCGCCGAAGTACGCGAACAAGAATTACAGACATTCGAACAGAAAACATTGCCAACAGCAAAACGTCGCGCGTATATGCGCGGGTTTATGAGCGTTTTCTCACTATCTAATTAGTCACCATCACGTTGTGTACAACGGTTTTTCCGCTTAGTGAAAGGGGTGGGCTGTATCTTATGTAGCCGAATTGCCGTATACTCAGCGTAACTATGAGTAACCTACCTACCGACAAAATAATCAGCTGCTTTTACGATTCGTCGGAAGATTGCGTCAAAGTCATCAATACTGACGGTATGCTAATGTCGTTCAACCCAAACGGCCTTCGTATCATGGAGATTGATAACCCGAAAGATGTTATCGGCAAAGATTGGGTATCGTTTTGGCAGGGCAATATGCACGACAAAGCTGCGCGCGCACTTGAACAGGCGAATGATGGCAAGTTAGCAAAGTTTGAAGGGTATTGTCCGACATTTAAAGGCACTATGAAATATTGGGAGGTAGCAATCGCACCCCTGCACGACGATTTTGGCGCGATACAATGGCTACTTGTCACCTCACGTGATGCGACTAGGCAAAAAGATCTTGAAAAGAAAGTCAGCGACCAGGACAAGCAAATCAGCGAGCTGCGCCAATTAGTCGCCAGCCATCAGCTTGAAAGCACCCTCGTTTAATCTATGCGGCCAGCATGTCTATAACGGGTCGCGTATAATAGAGTCATGACAGTAAAAAACAAGCGACCAAAACCTATTCATCACGCAATCGACTTTGACCTAGATGTAATGTCCGGCGACGATGACCTCTTCCGATGGTTTTTACTCTCGTATCTTTTTGGCAAACCAATACAATCAGGCGTTGCCGCGAATACATGGCGTCTATTCATTCAACGAAAAATAGATACACCATGGGCAATCCTAAATATGTCACCGCGCAGCCTTGTGCGGTTGCTGGACGAAGGCAAATATACACGCTACGACGAAGTAACCGCCCGTAGCCTACGGACGTGTATGGAGCAGCTGATTCGTGATTACGAAGGTTCGTTACTACTCATGATAGATAGCAGCGAGAACGAAGACGAGTTTTCTAAACGCCTACAAAAACTCTACGGTGTCGGTCCAAAAACCGCAGAGATATTCATGCGCGAAACCGAAGAATACTTTGCGCAGCGCGTTGAATAATACGCATACTACAGCACATGACAGCGATCCTTGCTATCATAGAGAAGTGAGACACATCAAAGCAGAGCTTATTATCAACACCGGGTCGCGACGTGGCCGAACGGCACTCCCTGTCATTGCCGATGCCTGCAAGCAGCAGTCAATTGATTTAATCAAGATTACTACACTAAAAAAGCATACTAATCTTAAAAAAGTAATTGCCGCTATCAAAAGCCGCAACCCCGAACTTGTTCTTGTTGGCGGGGGTGACGGGACGATCAGCGACGCGGTTGACTACTTTGCAAACTCTTCCATTCAAGTCGGCGTACTGCCACTTGGCACAACAAACAACTTTGCCCGAAGTCTTAGACTACCGCTTGACCTAAACGACACCATCGCCACAATTCGACGCGGTAAAGCAACTAGTGTCGACCTAGGAAAAATAAATGACGATCTGTTCGTCAACGTGGCCGGTATTGGTGTATCAGCCCAAATTGCAAAACATGTCACCAACAAGCTCAAAAAACGATTCGGTCGGTCCGCCTATGCAATTAGCGGCATCACCCAGCTCATTCGGCACAAACCGTTTCTTGCCACCATCGAAGACAAAGATAGTGAACTGCAGCTACATATCGAAACCCACCAGCTCATTATCGCCAATGGCCGTTATCATGCCGGGCGCGAGATTGCCAAGGACGCCAAAATCGACAACCGCGAACTGATCATCTTTGCACTTGGCGGCAAATCGAAGCTTAGCTTCATCATCGCTATGGCCGATTTTTACTTCGGAAAGCGTAAAAACATCAGACATGCGTCATACCTGACAGGCCATAGCATCAATCTGCACACCAGCACCCCGCAGCTAGTTGAACTGGATGGGGAAGTAAAGTTTACTACGCCAATTCCCGTCGAAGTGGCGCCGGGCGCAGTCAGGATTCGTCATTAATATGATACGCCACATGATTCACTCCGCCGTCTGGAAATATGATCGGCTTTTTACATCGGTCGTTGCGTTATTACCCGCTACACTGCAGCCGCTCTCCTCAAAATTAGGCAAAGTAACGCTGCCAAGTATCTGGGCGACATTTGTACTGCTTTTATG
>CBIHME010000137.1:0-2572 GCA_966210965.1 uncultured bacterium | reverse complement strand
GGGGAGATACAACATGAATGATTCAGCACAGATTACAATCTACAGCACACCATGGTGTGCATTCTGCAAGACCGAAAAGCAGTACTTGGACAAATTAGGTTTTGCCTATGTCGAAAAAGATATCGAAGCCGACAAAGCAGCGTACGAAGAGTTGATGGCAAAAAATGGCGGTAACTTTCAGGGCGTTCCTGTAACCGACATTTCCGGTGAGATCATCCTTGGATTTGACCGCGCAAAAATCGACGCAACAATCAAAGAAAAGAATATTCAGCCAGTCGCTGCGTAGTCTGCTCTTTCAAAAAAACCGCCATACGATTCGTGGCGGTTTTTATTTTCATTTCATTTGGTTATTTGCCAACCATCAAGACGTCGCCATTTAGCGCATCACGGAAGAACCCGTCATGACTGACGTAGAGGACTGCACCGGAATATTTTGCGATTGCCGACTCTAGCTCTTCGATACTTGGCAAATCAAGGTGGTTTGTCGGTTCGTCCAAAATTAATAACTGCGGGTCATTTGCAAGCATTGAGATTAACTGAAAGCGCGCTTTCTGGCCGCCGGAAAGGCGCGAGATCGGCGTCTTGCCGTCGCCTTCGGTAAATAGATAGTCGCTGAGCAAGCTGCGGATTTTCGTTGTCGTGATCGAAAGGTTGCGATCAAGATACATTTTTTCAATAGCGGCCTCAAGCGGCAAATCAAAATAGGTCGGTGCAACTTCTTGCTCATACACACCAATACGCATATGGCTATCTAGGGTAACGTCACCCTTGAATTTAGTCATAGACGTATCGCCCAAAATAGACTTGATCAGTGTGGTTTTACCAGCGCCATTGCGGCCGCGGATTTCTAATGCTTCACCTTCGCGTAGGTCGATATTTATATTGTCAAACAGGGGAGTATCACCATAGCCGAGACTCAAACCCTTGACGTTTACCAGTACATGCTTGCTACGACTTTCCTCGTTTTTCAAGCTCATACGAATATTCTTCGATTTAAATTTGTCATACTGTGCAGCAACTTTATAATTCAAATTCGCAGCTGACTCTTTATCGATCCAAAAAGTTGGTTTTTCTTTAGCCTGCAATTCAGCCAGTTCTTTACGTGACGTCTCCTCGAGACGTTTGAATTTTTGAATCGTGCCGGGATTGCGCGATTTCTCTTTCAGGCGCTGGTAATCAATGACCTTTGCTTTTAGATTAACAATACGCTTTTCTATCATTTCAAAGTCATTCATCTGCGTGCCGGTACTAACGGCATTTTGCTTCAAATAGGCACTATAATTGCCCTTATAGCTAGCGCTGTCGCCATCTTTCAGTTCAATAATACGATCAACCTCGTTCAGAACATCACGGTCGTGAGTAATCACCAGCATGCCCTCGCGCGCACTTTGCATCCATTCGACGAACTGCGCCTTGGCTACGTAATCCATGTGGTTGGTCGGCTCGTCGATAAGGGCCAAATCCGCATCTGAATGCATGATCTTGACGATTTCAATCAAACGCTTTTGTCCACCGGACAGGGTAGAGAACTTACGGTGCGCAACACCATCAAGCTGAAAATTATTCAATTCACGCTCGATCTGTTCCTCGATCTGATAAAATCCTTTATCGTCAAAACGCATTAGCGCCTGCGTGTATTCATCGATCTTCTTCATATCGTCACCCATCGTTTCAGGGTACGTCTCGATGATATGACTAAGCTCTGGATATTCAGGCAGACCAGATAGAACATATTGCAGCACCGTTTGATCGCCAATATTATGGTGCTCCTGCTGGGTTGCCACAACGACCGTACCACGCTTGAAGATAACGTCACCCGTAAAATCTTTGTCAACGCCCGTAAGAATGCCGAACAGTGTCGATTTACCGACGCCATTACGGCCAATTACGCCAATCTTTTCATTGTCATCAATACTAAACTTGATCCCGCTCATTAATAGCTTGGGACCAAAACTTTTTTCCGTGACAGTAACATCGGCAATCATCCGTATAAGCGTACCATAACAGAGGTAGAATAGCAAATTACTCGAATCAATAATTTCATTGACATATATTAGTTTTAGGTGTATAATAATAATCAGCACATCGTACGATGTCGGGGCGCACCAATGGTGTACTCAAATCCCGGCTTCGTAACCCGGGATGTGAGTAGTGAACGAGGTAGTTAGACTGTCATCTATCACACCTCAACTGCACTCAGCAGGACACGCAAATGTTCGAGCTGAGGTCAAAAGGGAAAAAGAGGCGACTCCATATCCATGACGCTGTTTGTCGCAATTGCGGACGATGGCGGGCATGACGGGATAAACTCCGGTTTATAACTCTCTGGTCGGTTTGACATCCGGATTCCAGGTACGAAGAGTTTTTACCGAGTGAAGAGCGCCAAAATGGCAAATGTAGGCAGCCACAAGGTATCAAAAAGAGACTTTGATCGTCGATTTTAGATTCCGGCCTACCGGTCCCCGCAGTGGACCGTCAGCCGAGAGGCTCGAGCAGAAGATGCATCTAACGACAAGTGTCGTGAAATCATCCACCCTCGAGCCTCCCGGCCCCCACCCCTCAACCTATCCGG
>CBIHME010000136.1:0-2580 GCA_966210965.1 uncultured bacterium | reverse complement strand
ATTAGGTAAATATATTAGCCCAGCAATCATGCAGCTGCATCATAGCAAGCATCATCAGGCGTATGTCGACAAGCTAAATGCTGCAATTGATACCGCACCCGCACTTCGTGAGCGATCTTTAGAGACGATGTTAGCCGATCTGCATAGTTTGCCAGAATCGGTGCAGACGGCGCTCCGGAATCATGGTGGGGGTCATTACAACCATAGCCTATTTTGGCAATGGATGTCGCCGAATGGCGGTGGCGAGCCGAGCGGAGTACTCGCGCAAAAAATTAACGACCGCTATGGTAGTTTTCAAGGATTTATTGATGAATTTACCGCTCAATCGCTAGGCGTATTTGGTAGTGGGTGGGCGTGGCTACAACCAAATATGGAAATTATTACGACACCTAATCAAGATACACCGATTATGCAGGGTCTTGATGCGCCACTGCTTGGTTTGGATGTTTGGGAGCATGCCTATTATCTCGATTATAAGAATAAACGCGATGATTACATTCAGGCATGGTGGAATGTGGTTAACTGGAACGTCGTAGAGCAGCGGTACGAAGCAAAGTAAATGTAAATAAGGTTTAGGAGCGATTGCTGTTTTTTGTTTGCGAGGTCTGCCTAAATGGTTGCGCAGAAGCTGCGATGCCAATAGCAACTGCCACCACAACGGCATTTTTAATAATATACTGACCTTCGAGCGTTGGTACGAACCAATTCTGCCATACCATGCCGGGTAGCAGGACCAGCGGCGAACATACCAGGATCATGTGTGCTAGTAGCAGGGGGACAACGATACGCGTCATTCTTGGGAATAGGAATAATATTCCAATCAGGCACTCCATAAGAGACAGTAGGAGGAATAGCGTATCGAAATATTGCATCCCGATGGTTTGTCTAGTGAGCGCCTCTGCAAGGGGGCTTGCGGGACTTAGTCCAAGTAGCTTAATTATTCCAAACCAAAAGAAAACAAGAAAGATAGAAAAGCGAGCAAGTGGAATGTGGATTTGCTTAAGAATGGCTATTATTTTTAAATCGAGGCGTCGGTAGTTTATTTTTTTATTCATCATTGGATATATAATAGCAGATTAAGCATAAGAAAGATGACCCGTGAGTGAGGTTAGTGGGCCACGGCGGCGTATACGGTATTTCTTGCGGCTGTCCAATTCTCCTTTGAACGTTCAACGTTCTTGAGGTACGAGTAAAGATCTGGCGATAATGCTTCGATTGCCATAATGACTTCGCGCATTGCTCGTGGCGCTGTTTCTACATTACGTGACTCAAATAACTTTCTGATGAATTGATCCGTAGTCATAATACCGTGCGCTTCGACGCCCCATGCTATCAGCTCTATTGTATGTGCATCTGGACCGGCAAGAACGGCGCTTGTTTGAAGATGGGAGGGTAAATCCTGTGTCGGCGCATAGCCGGCAGGGAGCAGGGGAGCGCGGTCGTCAACGCATTGTCGTCGATATAATCCAGCGACATATTCGCAAAAACCTTCTTCAAGGAAGCTCCCGCGATCACCACGATCGCCCGAGACAAGCCATCCGTTTCGCTGTAACCAATAGCTACTATTGTCAGTGCGTTGCTGGAGTGTGATTCGATCGGGCTTTGGTGCTGTGGCGTGGGCTAGCTCATGTACTAAAACACTAGCGGCGACAATGACACCGTCGGTATGTAGTATGTCTTTGATTCTCGCTTCTGAAACAAAGATGTCTCTAGTGATGCTGTCGTGAAATGCATCAACGTCATGTCCGGGCTCTACTCTATCAAGAGTATCCTTAAGTAGATGGATATAGCCTAGCTCACTAAAGCCTAACCTCGCGATGAATGCTCGCGCATCTGACTCTGCGGCCAAAAACCATTCGGGCTTTTGTGTTTCATAAGATTCAATCGTTACATTCTGTCGTTCGCCGTCGAAGTGATGGGTGATCATTGCCGTCAGCGCAGCGTGTAATTTTTCATCCCGTTCAACTCTTTTTCCAGTGGCTTTTCGAAATTCAACAGCGTCTATGGTGATGGGATCGTGTTTTATCGTCCAAGATGTTCGGGGTGTTTTGCGTTCTGGTGACATAAAAAAATGATAGCATACAGCATTGATTTCCATTAATGCTGTACAAGAAAAAAGCTCACCGTAATGGTAAGCATTTTTCTTGGCGGACTCGACCGGATTTGAACCGGCGATCTCCTCCGTGACAGGGAGGCGTGATAACCCCTTCACTACGAGTCCATTTTGTCTCACGACTTAAAACATAATAGCAGTTTTTGGCCTCTGACGCAACAGATAGATTGCTTTTCATTTGATTGATGAGAATGCTATAATAACTAGGATGCTACAATGCCGCTGTAGCTCAGTTGGTAGAGCGGCGCTTTCGTAAAGCGTAGGTCTCCGGTTCAAATCCGGACAGCGGCTCCATATCGTTTAAAATTTATTATGAAGTCAAACTTTCTAACCTCACTCAAACTTATTTTAGCCGACCGACTCATGACGGTGTTGCTAATCGTATTTATCTTGTCGTGTTTAGGATACTGTATTTACGTAGGTATATCTTTACGCCCTAGCGACTTGCAGGTCGCAGTGCATTACAC
>CBIHME010000135.1:0-2604 GCA_966210965.1 uncultured bacterium | reverse complement strand
CGCGCAGTTCGTTGTAGATGCCGATTCGCACGCGCGTGTACTTGGCGCCGATGTGTGCGTTCAACGATTTGATGCCGTTATTGCCGGCGTCTCGCCCGCTCTCCCGGATGCGAAGCGTCCCTAGTGGCAGGGTGAGATCGTCGTGTAGAACCATGACATCTGTCGCTGGATTAAGTTTGTAGAAGTCAACGATTAAGCGCGCAGCCTGCCCCGTCTCGTTGTAGAAGGTTGCTGGTTTGACGAGCAGGACTTTTTCGCCAGCGATCCGTACCTCGGCAATGTCGGCATGGAATTTAGGTTTTTTAATGAAATCGACGGCATGCTGCGTCGCTAACGTCTCGACAATTAAAAACCCTACATTGTGGCGGGTGGTCGCGTACTGTGCGCCGGGGTTGCCTTGGGCGAAAATAATTTTCATGTTGGTATAATTATAGACCATTGACAGATTCACTTATTGATATGCTATTATAATGATATTCTCTAGTGTTGATCAGACAATCGATTGGAGCGTACATTATGGATGGGTTAGGTGCATGGTTGCAAGGCCTTGTTGGGTGGATTATCGCTCAAATACAAGGTGCTACTGAATGGCTTGTGTCGTCGTTACAGAATAGTTGGCCGTGGATGGTCGACACGTTCGGTGCGCTCGTTCAAAACCCCGAGCCAGTTGCGATCGGATTGACCGTGGCTGTCTTCGTTGTTTTGTTCGGGTTGCTTATTGGCCGCGCGTTGTTCCAAAGGATTGATCGTCAGTCGACTGATGATACCGACGACGTTGATGACGTTGATGACGTCGAGGATGGAAATGACGAGTTGCGCAATCCATACAAGCATCGACTCACCGTTCCTGGTGACGACCTGTAATACGTTGGTCTCGCCCCACCGAAATAGCCCCGCTGTTTTGGTGGGGCTATTTTATTTTTTATTGTCAGTCAGCTTATTTTGTGATTAATCTCACACTATAAAATAATATTGTAATTTGACGTAGAATATGGGATTATTGATATAGAGAGTTTTGAGAGACTACTACTAGAAAGCGAGGTGTTCATGTTTACATTTATCAAAGAAAAAATCCGTGGATCAGCCCTTGCTGGCCGACTACGCTCTAAAAACATTATGAAAATTTCTGTTGCGTCCGTTGCATCACTAGCTTTGGTGCTGCAATTGACCGCTGGTATCTTCCCTTTTGCTAGTACGAACGTACAGGCGCTGGGTGACGACAATATTGTTCGCAATGGCGTCACTTCCAAAGAGCAGATGCTTGCTGTGTACGATAGCGGCAGTGACGGTGCTGGTCACAACGATATCAAGCAAATTTACACGCACTTCGGCGTCTCTCGCCAAGATATTGCGAATGCCACTATGGGTTCGTATAAGACCAATGATTTTAATGGTCAGCTAAAAACAATTGGCCGCAGTAATTTCCCAAATTCTGGCCGTAGCGCCGTTACTGTCGAAGGGGCGAGTACGTCAATTTATGTCGGACCATTCCTTGATAATGCTGGCAATAATGCAAACTCAACGCCATATACTATGCCTGCATTAATCGGTAAGCGCGCTATAGACGGCCAGTGGTTCGCTATTACGCTTAACTGCGGTAACATCGTGTTCGCAGTGACGCCACCGTCGCTGCCAAAGCCAGTCGCCGCTACCTGTACTTCTATGACAGCTACTCGAATGACGCGAACGAGTTTCAAATTTGATACGAAATATAATGTCGGTTCTGATACATTTAAATCAGTCACGTATGTTGTTTCAGATGTGACCGGTAAAGAAATTTCTCGTACAAACAACACTACTTACACGCAGTCAACGGCGGGCACTTATACGGTGAAAGCAATCGTGAATGTGACAGATGCTGACGGCAAGCAAAAGACTATCACTGCTGATGCATGTGCGGCACAGTTCACTGTTGCTCCTGCTGCAACCCCATCTTCAACTGCACCAAAGCGCTGTGCGGTACCAGGTAAAGAGAACCTGCCTGCCAATAGCCCTGATTGTAAAACTCCGCGCTGTACGGTACAGGGCAAAGAGTCAATTGCTGCCGACAGTCCTGCCTGTGTTGCGCCTGTCGTTGAGGAAAAGTGTACTGTCGTTGGTAAAACGAGTTTGCCTGCGACCAGTCCAAACTGTGTCGAGGACGTCAAGCCTGCTGCTCCAGCTGCATTGCCTCAGACTGGCCTTGGTGAGGATCTTATGAAAGTATTTGGCCTAGGCTCACTGATCGCTTCGGTCGGCTATTACGTCGCAAGTCGCCGTGGTCTGCTAAGTGCTTTTCTCGAACGCTAGTAGTAGCGCATATAATTCACAAAGACCCGGTTCGTTATGAACCGGGTCTTTGTTGTAAAATACTTAGTTTTATGCTATAAATATGTTTAGATCTTCTTCTCGACATGAAAGGAAAAGAAGATGGCATTGAATGTATTTGATCTTGTTTTGACTCTATTTTGGTCGGCAATATTTATTACCGCCGCCATTGTCAGTGCAATTGGCTTGCGTCCTATCGTCAGCCGATGCGCACCTGGTCTTGCGTCGGCGATTGCCTGGCGGAATATCGAATACACCCGGATCTTGTCAGTGGTATTTGCCGCGGTGTATTTGATG
>CBIHME010000134.1:0-2609 GCA_966210965.1 uncultured bacterium | reverse complement strand
GGATACACAGACAGTAATCACCTTGCTTACGATTATCGTTAGCTTACTATCAGGTATCGTACTTGTCATGTTGGCGGTTATTATTGCGATTCTTTTAAAGCTTCGCAAAATGGCGCAGAATCTTGAATCGGTACTGCAGAATATCGCCCAGGCGAGCGAATGGCTTACGCCGGCAAAAGTAATCGGCCCAGTTTTCAATCTATTTCGTAATTAAATGAAGTAAAGGAATTCCATTATTATGAGTAAAGCATTACTAAAAGTTATCACGCTAGCGGCAACCGGATTTGTAGCAGGAATTTTACTTGCACCAAAATGTGGTAAAGAAACCCGCGAGGATCTAAAGAATAAAGCCAAAGAAGCGAAAAAGTACGCAGAAGAGCAAGCTGATCTTGCAAAAGAAATCGGCAGTGAAGGTTTAGAAACTGTCAAAACTAGCGCCAAGCGCGCCAAGGGTGAAGCTGCTGATATGGCAAAAAGCGCACGTACGTCAGCGAAAGTTGTCGCAACTGAAGCAAAGAAGCTCGGTGGCGAAGCAAAAGTTCGTGCGAAACGGGTTGCGACTGACGCAAAGCGTACCGCAAAACAAGTCAAAAAAGACGCGAAAACGCATTTAAAGTAGTATAGTGAAATTACATAAAATAACCACCTTTTCGGTGGTTATTTTATTTGTCTGATTAGTCCTTGAACCACTTAGTGTATGTTTGTTTGACACTGCTTATTTTTGGATCGATAACAATCTGGCAGTAACCAGCTTCGGTGTTCTTTTTGTAATAATCTTGGTGTTCATTTTCGCCAATGTAAAATGTATCGAGCGGAACGATTTCGGTTACGATAGGTTGATTCCAGATCATTTGTGCGCGGTCACGCGCCGCTTCGAAATCGGCCTTTTGCTGGCTATTTGCATACATCATCGTTGAGCGATACTGCGTACCTTCGTCGGCACCCTGTTTGTTGAGGCTGGTAGGATCATGAATCAGAAAAAAGATATCTAAAATGACGTCGCTTGGTAGTACTGTTTCATCAAAATACACCTGGACAACTTCAGCGTGGCCTGTGCCTCCGGTAACAACGCGCCAGTAATTAGGCCGGCCTTGACCTCCAGCATAGCCGCTCTCTACTTTCATGACACCACGAAGCTGTGCATATACTGCGTCTAGACACCAAAAACACCCGCCGCCTAAAACATATTTTGTCATAACTTTATTATACGCCGTTATACTAGAGAAGTGAGCAAAGAAGAGTTTCAGGAAATTATTTGGGAAAATGGACGTCGGTTGTATCGCGATATGCCATGGCGCACCGACACCCGTCCGTACTATGTCTTGGTCAGTGAATTGATGCTGCAGCAGACGCAGGTCGACCGCGTTATTCCAAAGTTTAATGATTTTATCGCGCAGTTTCCCGATGAAACATCGCTCGCTAATGCGCCTCTGGCTGACGTGTTGATATTGTGGAGTGGGCTGGGGTATAACCGTCGTGCCAAATTTCTCCATGATAGCGCCAAAAAAATAACGACAGAATTTAACGGTGCGTTTCCAAAAAAATATACCGATATACTCAGTTTGCCAGGAGTCGGTCCAGGAACCGCAGGGGCAATTCTAACCTATGCCTATAATAAGGTCGCGCCGTTTATCGAAACGAATGTGCGTACGGTGTATTTTCATCATTTCTTCCCAGATGGTGAAAAAACAAGCGACGAGCAACTAAAGGTAATAGTAGCGCAGACGCTAGATTATGAAAATCCACGCGAGTTCTATTGGGCGCTTATGGACTACGGGACTTGGTTGAAGAAAAATGGCGCCGGAAAAATCACGCAAAGCAAGCACTACAAAAAACAAGCGCCCCTAAAAGGTAGTGTGCGTGAACTGCGCGGCCTTCTGATGAAGCGCCTCTCCCGGACAGATGCAAAGTTTAGTGCACTGCAAGAGCAATATGGTGATGATCCGCGTTTTACAAGGGCATTGGACGGACTTATTGCTGATGGACTAATCGTGCGTACCGATGAAATCTTGCATTTGACCAAATAGGTGCTTTCGGGGGATAATAGAAGGAATGAATCGTATTCTCGTTATTTATGCAATCGTTGCGGCTACCGTAGTTGGTGGTCTCGTGTATAGTGCGACAGCCCAGGCGGAGGATACACTCCCGATGACAGACGAACATATTGCTCGTATCCGCGCTAACTGTGTGGACGCACAGAAAACTTTGTTCCAGATCCATGCGAGTGACGCCGGGCTGCGCGTTAACCGTGGGCAGATTTATGAATCAATGTCCACGAAATTAATGGCACCATTTAATATTCGTCTGGTTTTAAACCGTATTGATGCGGCAAACTTGGTAACAACCGCGTCCGAGTACGAGCGTCAACTACAGGGGTTTCGCACGCAGTACCAGCAGTATGATATCGCAATGACAGCAGCGATTCGGATGGACTGCGTGAATCAGCCGGTAGCCTTTTATGACAATGTGGCTGATGCGCGCCGAAAGCGCCAGTTAACGCACGAAACGACAGTCGAGCTGCAAAAAATTATCGAGAAATACGGCAGCGAAGTCGACACACTTGCAAAGAATTTTGAGGCCACAAAACCATGAACAAAGATGAAATAGTG
>CBIHME010000133.1:0-2623 GCA_966210965.1 uncultured bacterium | reverse complement strand
CACATATAGAGTCGGTTGTTGGTTTACCGAAGAATCCTTTTTGTCCGTTCGATCCGTTCCACTTAGTGAATATATCCGTCGCAAAGCTTTTGCCACCGGATGTGGCGGTCCAATTGATGATTCCTCCTTGAAACTTTTGATAGACGCTACCATCTGATGCGATTAGTTCTCCACTACTAGGGTACCCGAGTGCTCCGTTCTCAAAGCCAGACTTCACCCACTTATCTTTTATACCGCCTCGAACGACTTGTGCGCCAGTCGCCTGTGACCAATAGATCGCTCCGTTAGCAAAGAGTTGATAGCAGCCATCGTCCCGTAGCTTACAGACCGCGTTTATTAGAGGCTTACCTAACCATGTGTTTGAATTATAGCCATCTGCTATGACACCAACCACGGCTAGCCGTGGGTCGCCAAACCACTCTTTGAAAAACGCGAAGAAATTACGGTTACCGTAGGCTCCACACGATGCGCCTCCAGGGTAAGCGGCTAAGGCAGCATCATTTGGGGCGTATGGCGTGTAAATATATAGGCTCAGAGTGGCGATATTTTCAATGTAGACATTTTTAGTACCGCATGCTGGGTCGGGGTTGTATTGAATGCTATTCGACCCTATGTGATAGCGGTAGTCATTTGGGTGTTCTTTGTAGTAGTTGAGTTGCCAGGCTGCAAGCATCATCTGCTTGTATAGGCCAGCCTTGCTTGTGTCGCAGTTGGCCGACCAACCCGGTCCACTATCTGGACATGCGTACCCCATTGCGTACTTGTATTGCGATTTCAGTGGCCAGTTATCAGCAGTGAGTGGCCCAGGTGACTCTTTCTTAAGCATAACTAAGAGAACCTGAGGGTTGATGCCATATTCTTGGGCCTCATCATAGATGATTTGAGCTGAAGATATGCCAACACTAAAAGCACCACCACCTTTTTCATAAGATGTTTCGCCAGAAGTAGGATTTTCATGATATTTATTCAAGCAAGGATAGGGGGGTCCTGGCCAACCTTTTACTTGCTGGGCGTATTGAGCATTATTAAGACTGCCATATCCCGAAGGTTGCGTACCCCACACGTCACAATTCGGTATGAGGGTATCGAGGAATGATTGGATCTGCGAGACGCTCATGGCATTTTTATCGTAGAAAATACGGTCATCGATAATATTTCCAGCGGTAAAGTCGGTGATCGGTGCGGCAATGGCGCGCGGGCTGTTGAAGATGGTAAAAATAGCTAGTATGCCGACTGAAATAAAAAATGCGTATAGTATACTCGTATTTTTAGAGAGTGAATGATGCTTCATTTGAAACCCCTTCGTATTCGTTGGATGTGTAGTTGAGTGTAAATGTCCATACGCCAGACTCCAGTTCGCTTATTGGAATAGGTATTGTCTTACAATCTGTTGAAGCTGGGTTTGAGAGCACGACAGAGTCTTTTCGTATAGATTCGCCCGAAGGACCGACTAGTTTAGCATAGCAACTGCCGCCAGTCACCGGATAATTAATACCTCCACGGATAAATACAGTGTCGTTTGACTGATCTACGGATGCAACCATTTGAACCTGCTTTTTTTCAGACTTTGGTGTAATAGTGGGTTCAACAGGAGTGTCCGTATTAGGTGATACGGTTTTGTCATCAGGGTTATTTACAAGATTTTCTGACTGCTGTTGATCCGAAGGAGTAGTGGTATTAGTAATGTCTGCGGATTTATCGCTCTGAGGTCTTACAATAAGCGCATATGCCAAAAATACGATAAGTCCAACAAGTAAGGCAGATGTAGCTATTAAGACAGGTTTATTTATTTTTTTTGTATGTTTTTTGATTTGCATTGTGGTGTATATCCTCTGTATATATATTACAATTAAGTTAAGATAAGCACAAGCCTATTAACAGTAATCGGACCTTGAATTTTTGCTTAATATAGAATGAATCTAGTTATAGCCTTTTGGATTACGCGATTGCCAATTCCATGTATCGACGCACATTTGCTCGATCGTTTTTTCTGTGTTCCAGTTGAGCTTCAACTTTGCTATAGTAGGGTCTGCATAGAATTCCGGCAAGTCACCTTCTCGGCGAGGTACAAATTCAAATGGAATGTTTTTTCCGGTGGCTTTCGTAAAAGTATTTACAAGTTCTAGAACGGAAGTAGAGACTCCTGAGCCAAGATTGTATGAGGCAACCCCTGGATGTGAATGTTCGAGAGCAGCAACGTGTCCTTTCGCAAGATCAACGACGTGGATGTAATCGCGTCTGCATGTACCATCGGAGGTAGCGTAGTCGCTGCCAAATATGGATAGTTTTTTTCGTTGACCAGAAGCTACTTGAGCAATAAAGGGCATGAGATTATTTGGGATGCCTTGTGGATCTTCGCCAATCTCGCCACTCTCATGCGCACCGATAGGATTGAAGTAGCGGAGATGCGTAGCCTCAAATGATGGGTTTGTAGCGCAGAAGTCTTTAATGATTTGTTCGATCATATATTTTGTCTGACCGTAGGGATTCGAAATACTCCGTCCAACGGGAAGAGTTTCAGTATACTTTGAAGTACCTGGATCGCCATACACAGTGGCGCTTGAACTAAATACTAACTTTTTAACGCCATAATTGTGCATAGTACGTAGGAGTGAAATAGAAG
>CBIHME010000132.1:0-2658 GCA_966210965.1 uncultured bacterium | reverse complement strand
CGCAGACTGCGCTTCACGATGGAATTTTCGTGGCTGACAACATTAAACGAATTGCTGCTGGGCAAACACCGAAAGAATACAAGGCAGTTATGCCGCCAGTCGTCGTTCCGGTAGGTGAGTTCTGGGCGGTGTTTGAGTGGCGGAAAATTCGTATCACCGGCATAGTCGCGGCGATGATTCGACGTGCTGCGGATTTTGTTGGATACTCGGACATTTTGCCGATTGGTCAAGCGCTGGGTATATGGCGCCCGCGTCGCATTCAGCATGACAATCTTGCTGCGCGAGAAAATAGCATATAAATAAATTCAGATATGAAAAGACCCGACTGCATTGTGCTAATGAGCACTAAGCAGTCGGGTTTCCCTTCAAGGTAATGTTATTCACGATCTCCTGTGTGGAGATTGGCGCTGAGGTCGTTGATCACACGCGTCGCGTAGGCGGCCTCTTTGGCATTGATCGGACCCATCAGATTGATGTCCTCTCTTTCGCCACCAGGTACATCGACTTTCATGACACGCACTCCAAACGCCTGCATCATGATGCTTCGAAAGCCTTTTTCATCCTCTTTGGTCGGGCCGGTCGATTGAACGGCTTTATTGATCTTGCGCAGACTAAAAAGCGGAACGGTACCTCCTAATAGTGGCGGCTTGTCGATAACGATGAGCCCACCGTTATGTCGTTTGCTTGGATCTGGCGGCACAAGTACCAATCTCCAGTAGTGCCAATTGGCCCATTTTTTGTAGAACAAAAATAGCGACCAAATCAACAGGATGCAGCCAACGCCAAGAAGTATGAGCTGTGCGATTTGCGATTCTTTAAACGCCGAATATGACTGTACGGCCCATCCGGGTATAGGTAACAGACTGAAGATAGCGGGTAGCAATAGAACGCCAATCGATAAGAGTAGGCTCAGGACCTCTCCGTAGATTGTACTCCGTGGCGGACGCGTCGTGAGCGTTTTCTTTTTTATTTGCCCGGTTGAAGGGTCTTTTTCTTCGCCAACAACAATGGTCTCTGGTCGGCGCTTCAGCAGTTGAAAGAACAGCTCCTTTGATGATCGTCTAATCTCAAAGACGGCCGTCGTAACATTCAGGAAGTTCTCCTCGGCAATGCGATTTCTTGCAAATTTGCTGAGTTCAACTTCTTTGAGGTTGAGATTCTTTGGCGGCCTTGTGTCCCGTATCGGCTGATAGGTACTTTGCGATGCATTTTGGTAGGGGCGCTCGGCGGTAACGATTGGTATTTCGGCCGTATCAGGCCGATTGACGGCAACGTATTGTTCGCCAGACTCTTTCTGGATGGGTATTTTGATGCTCGGAATCTTAAGGCCACTCCTGCGAACACGGATAATGACATACGCGACGATCATTAGACCGATAGCTATCGTCATTATAACGCGCCACATGTCTGAGGCGTTGACGAATACCCATATGACGAGGCTGGTAGCACTAAGGTAAATGCCGGCAATAATCACCCAGGCGATAACTTTTTCCTTGGTTATTTTTCCGTATCTTCCCTGTACTTTATCCAGTGCCGTGTCTAGGGCTTTGTCTAATTTCTTCACATGATTCACATCCTTTGAAGGGTAAAAGAACTATCTATTTATTACGGGTTGTAATAAATATGACCTATCAGTTGTTATAGGTGATTTATGCTGATAAGTCAAAGATAAGCGTATTCGCGCTGAAATATGTCAGCTGCCGTGTATAATTATTAGAATGCATACACTTATTCAGACCTTGAGATACGCAAAAGGCTTGTGGCCGTACTATACGGGAGTCACGCTATCTTCGATTCTTGTTGCGTTAACTGGGATCGCAATACCTTTTGTCCTCGCGGCGGCGACTAACTTAATGGTCGATGTGGTTAAAGGCGGTCAAGCTGACGTAACGAGTGCGTTATGGCTAGCGGTGGCGTTGTTCGGGTTTGATATTGCGAATACGCTGATTCGTAACTATGGTGGCTATCTGGGTGACGTCATGAGCGTAAAGCTCAAGTCACAGCTGTCAACTCGCTATTATGAACATTTACTACGGTTGCCGCAAAGTTATTACGACGGTGAATTAACCGGGACAATTATTAACCGACTGAACCGTGCTATTACCGAAGTTTCTAACTTCTTGAACATGTTCGCTAACAATTTTTTCCAAATGCTGCTGACGACAGTGATAACTGTAATTATCGTATGGTTTTATAGCTGGGAGCTATCGCTACTGATCATTGTTATTTATCCGCTGTTCCTGTGGCTGACCGCAATGACGAGTAAGCGATGGCAAAAGTTGCAGACGGCTAAAAATCTAGAAACAGATATTGCTAGCGGTCGTTTTGCTGAGGTTGTAACGCAGATTAAAGTTGTTAAAAGCTATGTTCAAGAGAAGCTCGAGCATCGTCATTTCCGTAAACGATTTCATCGAACGGTAACTTTAACGCGCGAGCAGTCAAGGTATTGGCATTATATGGATGTGATACGCGGCGCAATTTTGTCTGTTATCTTCTTCCTAATTTTTGCGTATATATTCGTACAAACGGTCAATGTGCGATTTACTATCGGTGAAATGGTGTTGTTGATTACTCTGATTAATGCACTTCGATTGCCGCTTTTTAGCATGAGCTTTATAGTTGATCAATTTCAACGGGCAATTACGGGAAGTAAGGATT
>CBIHME010000131.1:0-2702 GCA_966210965.1 uncultured bacterium | reverse complement strand
AACTATTACTGTAAATAGTCGATTAAGGCCTGGCGCAAATCGCCAACACCTTTGATAAATGAGTCCGATTGCCCAAATTTTGGTGCAATCGCCTTGGTAAATCCAAGTTTCTTAGCTTCCGCGACGCGACGTTCTGCACTATGGACGCTACGGATTTCACCGCCTAAACCGATCTCGCCGAAGACAACGATTTCGTCGCCAAGCCGCTTGCCGGCTGCCGCGCTGGCAATTGCCATGCAAATTGCAAGGTCAGCCGCCGGATCGTTCAACTTCAGTCCACCCACGACATTTATATAGATGTCTTTATCTGATAAATTCAGTTTTGTTCGCCGTTCAAGGACAGCAATCAAAAGATTAAGTCGGTTTAAATCAAAGCCCGAGGCTGTACGTTTAGGATAGCCGAAACTCGTCGGATTGACAAGTGCCTGAATTTCGACCAGTAACGGCCGAGTTCCCTCAAGCGTTGCCATCACGACAGATCCATCCGCATTTTGACGCTCGGCAAGTAATGCGGCGGAGGGATTTTCAACAACCCGCAAGCCTTGCTCGTACATTTCAAAAATAGCAGCTTCATTTGTTGATCCAAAACGGTTTTTTACTGCACGAACTACTTTAAATCCACCGTACCGATCACCCTCAAACTGCAACACCACGTCAACTAAATGCTCGAGCACTTTCGGCCCGGCGATACTGCCCTCTTTCGTGACATGCCCGACCAGCACTACTGCCGCACCGGCTTCTTTAGCGGCACGAATAATGACATTACTGCTGTTCGTAATTTGACTGACGGTGCCCGGTGCAGAAGTAATCTCATCGAGACTTAGCGTCTGTATCGAATCGATAATAACGAGCTTATACGCGCCTGAACGTATTGTCGCTGCTATGTCATCCGCACTCGTACTAGCTACAAAATGCAGTTGCTCGCGGGTGTTTGCCCCGAGTCGTTCTGCGCGTAGCTTAACCTGGCTCGCCGACTCTTCGCCGCTCGCGTACAATACCGTGTTCGCTTTACCAATTTCACTTGCCACCTGTAAAAGCAGCGTACTCTTACCGATACCCGGCTGGCCAGCCATCAATATGACGCCGCCCGGAAGGATACCGCCACCCAACACTGCATCTAAATCAGTATAGCCAGTCGTCATGCGGTGTGCAGTTTCCTCAACCGCAATAGACTGCATCGTTTGCGGCGTTAGTACTCGGCCACTTGTGGCACTTTTCGCGACAACCGATTTACCCTGGCTCGCCGCCGCCTGTTCGACAAGCGTATTCCATTCGCCGCAGTTATCACACTTACCCGTCCATTTGGGATACGACGCCCCACAGTTTTGGCATATAAATTGAGTTCTTGCTTTGGCCATTTAGTTCATTATATCATCAGGAACAACAAGCAGCCATCACAAGCTTGGCGTTGGCGCCAAGCTACTACTGTCAATGCTTCTATTTAAAGCATCCGACTCACTCGCAATACTAAGTAGCTCCTCGCGAAGATCATTGTATGCCGCGCGGTCTGCATTAATCGAAGCGCGCAGCTCATCGAGACTTGCAACCTGGGCGGTTAATGTCGCACGTTCGGCGTCGAACTGCTCCTGCGTTTCGAACTCGCCACCACTGGCACGCGCGTTAAATGCAGCAATATCACGATTTAGCTGATTGACGCGAACATTATACACGTCAGAATTTTCTTCTATAGCATCTGCCAGCACAGTTAACTGCGCGCTCAGTTCATCACTGCGCAGTTGCAATGAAGCAAACACGCTTGCATACTGCGAATGCAGAGCGACCACTTTACTGCGATCATTGAAATACTGCTTATAATAATTCTCGAGCTCTGAACTGACCGCCGCTACCTCTGTGCCTATTATTGAATGGAGCTCGTTGTCACGTTCGCCTGGTTCTGTACGAGCATAAAAAGCCATTCGTTCTGAAAATTCTTTATCGTCACTTAGCTTGGCGTATTCTGCTTCGACCAATACATCAACCTTTTGTCGATCCTTTTCGCTTAGTCGCAAATATGCGGCATGTAGCATTTCGTGCGCCGACGTCACTTCACGAATACCATCCAATTTCGGATTTTTAACATTATAAATATAGATATTTCGACCGTTGTAACAACCAAGAATAGCCGCACTTCGTTCAATCTTAGCGCACTTTTCGTTGAATACTTGAGACTCTTCTATCGAAGGATGGCTCGCATAAAACAAAAACTCACCCCTATCACTCATACTCGTACGACTTGAGAAAGCGCTAATTTCGGTGGATGGCTGATATTGCCAAACGTACACTTGGTCAATAATTTGCTGCCGGTTCAGCAGCAAAAACACTGTCGCGACGACAGAAAGTAGCACTACGACAAGGCTTGCAATATAGCCCTGTGCTTTAGACCGTTTCGTGTTTAACATCAACTACTATTTTACCCTTTTGTGCACCAACTTCAAGGACACTCCCTTTTTCGTATTCCCCTGACAATACCCCATCAGCAATCTCGTGCTCCAGCTCATCCTGAATTGTACGTCGTAGTGGTCTAGCGCCAAACTTCTCATCGTAGCCTTTTTCTATAAGCAGCCTTTTTGCAGCGGGCTTAATCACAAGATGAATGCCCTTACGGATCAAACGTTCTTGCAATTCGTTTATCAGGTTGTCAAATATCTTGCTGACTTCCTTACGCGTCAACGCACGGAATGTCACAATGCTATCAAACCGAT
>CBIHME010000130.1:0-2737 GCA_966210965.1 uncultured bacterium | reverse complement strand
GTGTTGCCCACCGTCATATTAAAAAACACGTACCAAAATCGCTCCATTTTCCTACGACCCAAGATGTACTTCACTTTGAAGGATTAAATGGTCCTGATGGTATTAAGCGTAAAAGTCCCGCAAAAGACGAGCCTTGGCACTATATTGATCCAAAAAATCCCGACGATCACGCATTGATTGTGATGATTAACGATCACATCCATAACATGGCGGCCGCACTTAAGAAGGGTAACAATGAACGGGCTGCGTTTGAAGCGGCATGGATGGCGCATGCAATTACGGACGGTTTAACCCCGGCGCACCACTATCCTTTAGAAGCTAAACTTGAAGAACTGCGCGGCGGTCAGGGTATCGAAACGCGAATAACAACGAAGGATAAATTAGTGTTGCCCGGTAGGACACGCCGTCATCAGATTCAGAACAACTGGGAATATTGGGGTGTCAAAGGAATAATGACGACTCATCTAGGGTTTGAATTGGGTGTCGCAACGACAATAGCAGGGTTGAAAATGGATGATACGCATCCGCATGAAAAAGACTACATTGCCGTCCAGGAGGGTGGCTATGAGGAGGTTTTTAGGACGATCCTTGCGAAGGTTGATGGATTAAACATGTACGATGAATTCAGTCGGCTTGGTTGGACGCGTCATTTAGCGACGCAAACAAAACGAGCGCTGGTCCCTGAAATTATCAAGGCCGTTACCCTAGCCTGGTATCAGGCGATTATCCTTGCGGAGAAGAAGTAGGTGAATATTCGTATCATTGGCGGCTACTATGGTGGACAGCAAATTGAAGCGCCGAAGAATCGCCGTACACACCCGATGAGTGAGCGTATCAGAAATGCATTGTTTAATAGTCTTGCCGGCGAAATGGCGGACGCTGAGGTGTTGGATGTGTTTGCCGGTACCGGCGCGGTAGGGCTTGAGGCACTCAGTCGTGGTGCTAAATCAGTGACGTTCGTGGAGCGCGATCGTACTGCGCAGCGCTACTTGACGCGAAACGTTGCGAAGATTGGCGTCGAAGAAAAAACGAAGATTATTCGAACGACGGTCGCCAGCTGGCTCGGCACCAAAGAACCCCAGTTATTCGACATTATTTTTGCCGATCCACCATACCATG
Source organism: uncultured bacterium (assembly GCA_966210965.1). Taxonomy (GTDB): domain Bacteria; phylum Patescibacteriota; class Saccharimonadia; order Saccharimonadales; family Saccharimonadaceae; genus UBA6022. The sequence continues at coordinate 1,618 of CBIHME010000130.1, read as the reverse complement.
ATGTGCAGTTTTCCACAGTCGATCGAATTTTCGATCTTTTAAAGCCCGGCGGTATTATGGTATTATCACATCCAGGTAGAGGTGAGGTACCGACCAAAACAGGAGTTGTTGTGGTGGACAATCGTAGTTATGGAAATGCATATCTCACCTTCTACCGCCGTGATAGCTAAGACCGTGAGGTCTTTTTAATTTGCCCATAGCTTTGTCTAAATAAAAAGCAGCCCCGCGATTTCTCGCAGGGTGCAGTCATAACGTAGGACATGTTATGTATGTATAATACCCTAGACACGCATAAAAGTAAAATTAATAATTGCAAGATATAAAAAAGCCCACCAGGCGTCGGAACGTTAGGTGGGGTGTTTTGGGGTGGTGTGAGTGAGATACTAGTATTTCACTCACACCACCCGTACTACGACTAGATTAACTCTTGGTCGTGTCGCTCGGTGGAGACATGGGCGGTTCGACGGGCGCTGCTACTGGTGTTGATTTGCGCCGTTCGCGCAGTATGTACCATGCTCCCGCGCCAAGGATTACCAGGATCAAGACGGTAAGTGCGATAAGCGCACCACCCATCCAGCCGTTGTCCGAGCTCTGTTGAACCGGCTGCGCGGCTGGTTGCGGGTCGACGGCAACTGGCGTGCTTGACGCTGGCTGAGCCGACGATAGCTTGACGCCGTTCTGCTCCAAGAATGTCCGGAGCGTTGCGGTGTCGGTAATGTACGACTGATTTCTGTCGGTGAAACCGCTACTGTTGATGCCGACAACTTGGCCGGTACTGTTGAGTGTGGGTCCGCCCGACATACCTGTAATCAGCTCGCCATCAAGCTGGAGCTGAGGAACACCTTTTTTTGATACGGTCTGGGCACTGATCGAGCCTTCCTTAAACGTAGGCGACTGTCGGTCGGCCTCGCTGATTCCAGCAGTGTCGCTGGGGAAGCCTACGGCAGTTACTCTGTCGCGAACCTTCGGTGTTTGGCTGGCAATTTGCAGCACTGCATCCTCGGTATTTTTTCCGGCAACTTGCACGAGTGCGTTGTCTCCGCCCTCAAAGTCTTGCGAGTTGAGCAGCTGTGCTGTGATGCCTTCGTTCTCGAAGATCGCATCATTGACTACGCTCGGCTGGCCGATGCGAATCGTTGGTGTCTCTTCATGAAGGACTCTCCAGTCAAGCTTTGTGACGTCGAATTGGCCGTTTGTCGGAGCAAGCTTCTCTTTTGCAATGACGTTCGCAATTAGCTGGCGCCGAATGCCTTCGTCGTAGCGCACGCAGTGGCCCGCGGTGGCCACGTGACCGTTTGGGCTAACGATGAAGCCAGTGCAGTAGCCGATTGCTGTGGCGGTGTATTTTTCGGTAGTGTCGTCGGCGTAGGGGACTTCTACGATACCTTCCCAGGAGACGTCAACCCATACCGTTGCCCGCATGATGCGGTCGGTGTCAATATCGGCGGACGCAGCCGGGGCTGCCAATCCTATGCCAACCAGGGCAAGGACGAGTGGCGCAAGGAGTGCTCGTAACACACGTTTCATAGCAGTGTCTTTCTCTTAAGGTGCGGCGATTATCTTCTCAGGTAAAAGCAAGATTCGAAAGAATCATGCGACGAATTATAATGTAAAATAT
>CBIHME010000129.1:0-2764 GCA_966210965.1 uncultured bacterium | reverse complement strand
GGGCGTCGGTAAAGCGGTCGCCAACATCAATACGACGATTCGCGAACGGCTGATCGGATTTGACGCGGCAGATCAGTCGGGCCTAGATGATGCGCTACTGCAGCTAGACGGAACAGAGAACAAGGCAAACCTAGGGGCAAACGCAATTCTTGCCGTTAGCCTCGCGAGCGCCAAAGCCGTCGCAAATGCACGTCACATCGCATTGCATACATACATAGCAGAAATCACCGGCACAACCAAGCAAAGCTTACCACTCCCTATGATGAACGTCATGAACGGTGGTCAGCATGCGGCAGGCAGTACGGATGTCCAAGAGTACATGATCATTCCTGTTGGCGCCCGAACTTTTGCTGACGCTATCCGAATCGGCACCGAAGTCTTTCACGCTCTTGCCAAAATTCTGAAAGAATCTGGCTATGGCACCACCGTCGGCGACGAAGGCGGCTACGCGCCCTCTGTTAAAAATGGCAATCGTGAGCCACTCGAATTAATTGCGAAAGCCGTCGAAAAAGCCGGATATGCACTAGGAAAAGATATTGCACTTGCATTAGACGTCGCATCAAGCGAACTATTTGAAGACAACATCTACACCCTTACAACCGAAGGCCGTAAGGTGAGCGCCACTGAACTGATCGAGTGGTACCAGTCAATCCGCGGCGAGTTCCCTATCGTTTCGATCGAAGACGGCTTGGACGAAAATGACTGGGCAAACTGGACGGAACTAACGACGAAGCTTGGAAGTGAAGTGCAATTGGTTGGCGACGATCTGCTGGTAACCAATACTAAACTATTACAGCGGGCTATCGACGAGAAAGCAGCCAATGCCATTCTCATCAAACCAAATCAAATCGGCACCCTGACTGAAACGATTACGGCAGTTCAGACCGCACAAAAAGCAGGCTGGAACACCGTGATGTCCCATCGATCCGGCGAAACTGAAGATGTAACCATTGCCCACCTTGCCGTTGGGCTTGGCTGCGGTCAGATCAAGACCGGATCACTATCGCGAACAGATCGTATTGCCAAATATAATGAACTGCTGCGCATCGCCGAAGCAAATCCTGAACTATCGCTTGCAAACCCGTTCAATAACTAATCTAGTGCACTTAAAAAAATAGCCCTGGCATTCAGGGTTATTTTTATGAGTGCATGTTTTACATGGCTTTCTTAAGTTTGTGCCAGCAGACAATACTGACAAACGCAACGAGCGCAGTAATACTTGGCAAATACATCACTACCCAGCCAGCATAAAATGATTGTTGCATTGGATTACTAAACAGATATGGCACAGGAGATAATGCCACCAATAACATGACGCCGATCACCGCATAAAATACCGCAACAAAAGAACGCTCAAAGATACCGCGCTGCCGAGAAACGACCAAGAACAAAGCGCACAAAATGATGAGCGGGACAATAAGGCTCGTTAGCATATCAAACGCAAGCACTTCGATTGATTGAGACATAGGATCACCAATCTGCATCGCCGCAGAAACAACGGACTGCCCAAGGCCAAACACGACCACACCTGCCAAAAACATCTTTTGCATCATTGGCGTCGCATCGCTAACATTACTCGTCTTTGATTTGGATAATACCACGCTCAATACCACAGCCACGGCAAGCGCCAAAATAACTGGAGTTAGTTCGAATAGATAAACGGGCAGGACCGATGGAGTAGCTGGTGGCGTATCGCCATATCCTGCAGACTGTGCAAATACCGACATACTGATCGGTGTGACAAATGACTGGAACATTGCAGCAATTGTCGCAATCATTGCCGCCTTACTGACGCGCCATAGCTTCGTCGTTCGTTCTTTGCTGATCGCATAAACAATTCCAAAAGCTAAAAGTGGCCCAACGACAGTGACTAGCGGATACAAGGTATATAGAGCAAACCGAAATGAATCACCCATTTGCAGCGCGTCGTAATAAAATTTGACTGTCATTAATCCACTGATAAACACCGTCAGTGCAGCGATAACGATGTATGTCTTAAGCGTCACTCGAGAAAGTACGGGGGTTTTAACTTTTTTTGATGTTTTTGTTTTATTCTTCATATGACCGAATAATAGCACGCCGGGTGAACGAATTAAATAGCATTACCACATTCCGTAGTTTTTAAAGGTCCACAGATCAAGTCGAGTACAATAGAGATATGATTCAGGATATTTTACTTGCCTTTTGGTTTTTACTTCCCGCAGCAGTTGCAAATGCCTCACCCGTATTCGGCGCTGTCGTACCTTATCTGAAGCACTGGAATACGCCAATTGATGGCGGTCGTAGTTTTCGTGGACATCGTTTGTTTGGCTCACATAAAACCTGGCGTGGATTACTGTGCGGCATAGTAGCTGCAACAATCATATTATGGATGCAACAGCTACTATTCGAGAGTACAGATTGGGCGCGCTACCTCGCGGGACCAGTCGATTACACATCCCTCCCTATACCACTACTTGGTCCACTTTTTGCTGTCGGCGCCTTGGGTGGTGATGCCGTTGAAAGCTTCTTCAAGCGCCAGCGTGGCATAAAATCTGGCGGAGCCTGGATACCATTCGATCAAATCGATTACATCGTCGGCGCCATCATCGTATCACTACCCTTCGTTGTCTTTAACCCTGCACAGTATCTATGGATGCTGATAGTGTGGTTTATCATGCACCTTCTATTCAGTTACGCAGGATGGGTGGCGGGACTAAAAAAGACGCCGATTTAATTTCTATTAAATACATATCCCGTAGCCGCAAATGCACCTAGAATAATC
>CBIHME010000128.1:0-2767 GCA_966210965.1 uncultured bacterium | reverse complement strand
CAGTATAACTAAAACATAATAAAGTCAATAGACTACAATAGGTATATGATACTTGGGATAGACGAAGTTGGAAGAGGGCCATGGGCGGGACCGCTGGTGATTGGTGCGGTCGTTTTAGGTGGTGTCCAGATAGACGGACTGACTGATAGTAAGAAGCTTACCAAGAAGCGACGTGACGAACTTGACGTCATTATCAGGCGTGATGCTGCTGGGTATGGCCTAGGTTGGGTGGATGCATCTGAGATTGACAGGATTGGCTTGTCGGCGGCATTGGTATTAGCGACAAAACGGGCGGTTGAACAGATCAAGGCTCCCTATCACGAGATTGTTATTGACGGCACGATTAACTTTTTAAAAGACACGTCCAAGGGTGAATATGTGACGACGTTAAAAAAAGCCGACTTATTAGTACCTAGTGTTTCAGCGGCGTCAATTATCGCCAAAGTGGCTCGTGACAACTATATGGCGCAGCAGGATGAAGTGTATCCGGCATATAAATTTGGATCACATGTCGGCTACGGAACGGCGGCGCACCGTGCTGCGATTGATACACACGGTGTAACGCCACTACATCGCTTGTCATTTGCCCCGCTACACAAATACAAGAGTGATGCATCTCTCGCCGTGATGAATGATAAAAAACAAGATACGATTACAACCAGGCAGATTGGTGACGCAGGCGAAGATGCCGCAGTTAACTATTTAAAGCAACAAGGCCATGAAATTATTGATCGTAACTGGAAAACGAAATTCTGCGAAATCGATATTATTTCTTACTATGATGAGACAATCTATTTTACGGAAGTGAAATACCGTAAACGGGATGATTACGGTGGTGGAATGGCAGCAATCACTGCGCAAAAGCATCGTCAAATGAAATTTGCTGCCGAATATTACGCCTTAAAAAACAAAATCAAAGATGCGAATTTACGACTGGCGGCCGTTGACGTCAGCGGCCAGCCACCAGTCGTCAAAAACTACTTAAAGCTCGGCTAATGCCCGGCGAACGGCGTCTTTGTCGCGTTCGATGAGTTCGACGCGTCCTTCAATCTCACTAACGCCCATCGTTATGACCCGTGACAGCGCAGCAACATGCTGCATAGGGCTAAAGAATCTCTTATATTCGTCTAACTGATCGCGTGTTGCGAGGCTACTTGCGGCGTACCGCGGGAAGTCATCATAGCTTTTGTCACCGCTAAATGTTTTTTCAATCCACGTCCAGTTATTCTGTAGCCATTGCCACGCCAGGGGGCGCCCTTCACGGCCGCGGATTATCCATACAAACCATCGCGCCGCATCTTGCGGTCGGATGACGGATTCATCTTTAATCAAATCCAGAATAGTAACTAGGCGAGAGATGTCTTTAGTCGAAGTAACCCCGCTTGCGATATCCTGCTGCAGTTCAGCCGATGAGGTTGACTTATGCTTTTTAAGAAGTGTGTCGATAATCGAATCATCACCACTGTGCCGGACGGCCGCACTAAGGATTAACGCGCGAAGTTCCGGATCGAGTTGTTCTATTGATGTCTCGTGGTATCGCTCGATTGCCTGTTTGATAACTTCTGGATCTTCACCGTACAGCATAAGCCCTAGGATGGTCGGACGCATTTTCGTGTCCGATTCGCTTTCACCGGAAATTGTCGTCCAGCCAAGCCGCTCGTATTGTTCACGGGCAAGATTAGCCGATAGTGCGCGCAGTTGTCTCTCGCTGGCTTCGTCGCTGTCGACGAACTTCTTTAGCTCGCCGATGGTCATTGCGATAATATCCCAGACGTATTCTGTTTGTTCGCTACGGTAGGCGTCTAGCAAGGGGATGAGCTCGGCGCTGCTAATCACGCCGCTGCGAGCAAGGAGCGTATGTTCGTTCAAAAGTTGCAGACGATCGAGAGGACTGAGGTTGCCAGTCTGAATTTCATCTATAATCTGACGAAGTAAATTTACATCGTAGTGAGTGATGAAGTGTGCCGTATCACCGGCATTGAAGCGTAGCGGCGTCGTGTGCGTGCGTTCGATAGTAGTAGCACGTTCAGTGAGTATCTCGGGCATTTCCGTACATGGAGAGTTAAGGGGGATTGGCCACAGCTTATCTGATGACTGATGGGGGCCTACGAAAAACTGCTCCTGCGCTAGGTGTACGGACGAGCCATCATGAGTGACCGATACAACTGGATAGCCCGACTGCGTAATCCAAGTGTTCATAAATTCAGCGATATCTTTGCCGCTCGCTTTTGATAGCGCTCGCCATAAATCTTCACCGACGGTATTTTTGTAGGCATGCTCTGCAAAATACTCTTTTAGGCCGGACTGGAATGCTTCGTGGCCGATGTATTGTTGTAACATGCGTAATAGCCTCGCACCCTTGGCGTAGACGATTGCGCCGTCAAATAGCGTGCTAATTTCATCTGGATGATGGACGTCGACTTGTACGGACTGTACGCCGTCAATCGCGTCGCGGCGAAGCGCCATGATACTTTCCGAGGTGGAGAAATCAAGCCAGACATTCCAATCGGGTTCTAGTGCATCGATGGCGATATATTCCATCAAGGTGGCGAAGCTTTCATTGAGCCATAAATTATTCCACCATTCCATCGTGACAAGGTTGCCAAACCATTGATGGCTGAGTTCGTGTGCGATAACCGTCGCAATGTAGTGTTTGCTGCTAATGCTGGTTGTTGCTGGGTCGGCAAGAAGTGTTGTTTCGCGGTAGGTAATTAGTCCCCAGTTTTCCATGGCGCCACTGCTAAAATCTGGGAGGGCAACATGGTCG
>CBIHME010000127.1:0-2811 GCA_966210965.1 uncultured bacterium | reverse complement strand
GTGTATACTAAAGAGTAATTATACGTAGAGGAATAGGGAGTCTTGTTAATTATGGCCACGTCAAATAGTCAACGAATCGGTATATGGGTAATTGCAGCGGTGCTGCTCGTCGGAACGCTAGGGAGTTTTGTTGCGATGATGCTTGCACCTGCGAATCAGCAAATCGATGCAGCCGAGCAGGAAAAACAGCTCGCTGCCTACCAAGAGCAGCAGAAACTTGCCGCCGAAGATCGCGCCAAGTCAGCAGAGCCTTTGAGCGGACACGCTGCTAGTTCATTTGATGCGGCAGCAGTGACGGACCTTCAGAAAGAAGTTCTAGTTGCGGGTACCGGCGAAGAAGTGAAGGCGACGGACACTATAAAAGTCAGCTACTTTGGTTGGCTGCCTGACGGTAGGATTTTTGATAGCTCAAAAGTAAAGGGCGTTGATACTCCTATCGAATTGCCGCTTACTGGTGTCATTGCCGGATGGACCGAGGGTTTGCAAGGTGAAAAGGTTGGTTCGACGGTTAAATTGACGATTCCTGCAGATAAGGCATATGGATCACAATCGTCTGGTATTATTCCAGCTAACTCACCGCTGACATTTATCGTTATTATTAACAGTATTACTAAGGCGCAAGGATAGTCGTATGGAAGAAGTTATTCATGATGTCGTCATGGTTGGCGCTGGACCAAGTGCACTTGCGGCTGCGATCTATACTACACGAGAAGATGTCGAGACTGTTCTGTATGAAAAAGGTGTCATTGGCGGACTAGCGGCAATTACCGATAAAGTCGATAATTACCCAGGCTTTCCTGATGGTATCGAAGGCTTAACGTTAGCTGGTCATTTAGAAAAACAGGCTGAACGATTTGGGGCAAAGATTGAATTTGGCGACGTGTCTGGTATTCGGAACGAAGGCGACATCAAGATTGTCACTGTTGATGGAGGAGAGGTCAAGGCAAAGACAGTACTGATCGCTACGGGTAGTGACTATAATAAAATTGGCGTACCGGGCGAGCAGGAATACTATGGCCGAGGCGTGCATTACTGTGCGACCTGCGATGGTGCGTTCTACCGCGAGAAGCGGCTGGTGGTCGTTGGTGGCGGCAATTCAGCTATCCAGGAAGCATTATTTTTGACGCGCTTCTCGTCGCATATCGACTTGCTAGTTCGAAGTACTGTAAAGGCCAGTGAGGTATTGCAGCACGAACTGCAAAAGTTTGTCGACGAGGGAAAGATTACGGTTCACTTAAATACGACGACAGAAGAAATCGTTGCGGTTGACGGCAAAGTCACTTCGGTTATGGCGAATAAAGACGGTGCGCCAATTGTTATTGACACGGACGGCGTCTTTGTCTTTGTGGGTCTAAAGCCGAACACCGGCTTTTTAAAGGATAGCGGCATCGAGCTGGACGAACAAGGCTTGATCAAGACAGACGTGCATCTTTCTACTACTATGCCTGGCGTATTCGCAAGCGGCGATGTTCGTAGTGGTGCAACGATGCAGATCGCTAGCGCTGTCGGCGAAGGAGCAACCGCAGCCCTGTCTATTCGTGAATACCTCGACGGATTGAAGGTTATTTAGTCTGACGGGCGGAAACGCCCTTTAGGACGCTAGCTGGGTAGTCAGAAACGACCCCATCAATACCGCGATCGCTCAATTGCTTTGCGCCATTTGGGCGATTTACTGTATATGCATAGGTGAATAGATTCGTCTTTTTGGCAATTGTTAAAGCGAAATCATTGATATATAGGCGATGAAAACCAACGCCGTCAAGATCGAGTCGTCGTGCGAATGCAATAAAGATAAACGGATTACGTTTATGAAGCAGCCATAAGTTAGCCTCTGGGCTTAGTTTTCGGATCATCGCAAGATCTTTAGGTGAGAAAGCAGAAAAGACAAAAAGATCCCAATCTTTTTTCCGTTTGATGTATTTCTTCTTTAGGAGTGATATGACGGCAGTAGCCATGTCGTGCTGTTTTAGTTCGATATTCAATAATACCTCGCCGTAGAATTCATCAAGGACTGTCTCGAGCGAAACGATCGGATTAGGGCTATTAGCAGTTAGTTCGCGTAACTTTTCGTACGTCGTACTGGCAATGAAGACACGTTTTTTGTGTGTGCGTAATAAGCTGCTGTCGTGGATCATGACAGGAATATTGTCGCTTGTCATGCGAATATCAAACTCTAGCATATCAGCGCCAGCGTCTACGCCGGCGCGCAGACCTTCTAGGGAGTTTTCTGGCGCGACACCAGCTGCCCCACGATGACCGATAACTAACATAATTACTCGTTAGTATAACAAATTTGGTACAATAGTAACAGCAAATAACGGAGACACATAATGGCGGATTTTAATACAATTTTGGATGCAGGTGATGTTGATGGTGGCATCATTAATGTTGTCGTAGAGATTCCTGAAGGAAGTTCACATAAAATCGAATGGAACCGTGATCTTGGGGTTATGCAACTTGATCGCGTAGATCCAGCAATTTTTGCAAAACCTACGAACTACGGATTTATTCCTCAGACACTTGATGAAGACGGCGATGAGCTAGACGCGTTAATTATTACCGATGCACCACTTGCGACAGGCGTATTCTTGCAAGCTCGTGTCATTGGTGTAATGAAGTTTGTTGATGACGATGAGGTTGATGATAAGATTGTCGTCGTTCCTGCGGATGACCGCAATACGGGCAATGCGATCACCTCACTAGCAGATCTACCAATGCAAAAGATCGCGCAAATCGAGCACCACTTCACTCACTATAAAGATCTAAAAAAGCCTGGCAGTACAGTTGTGCAAAGTTGGGGTGACGTAGAGG
>CBIHME010000126.1:0-2820 GCA_966210965.1 uncultured bacterium | reverse complement strand
ACCGTAATATCGGCGTTTGTATGCACGTTAACGACATCATCGAGATCATCAAGCGCATCCATGATTTTTAACACTTTGCGCGCAATTTCCGGATCATCAACCACTACCTCGGACACAGGAACATATTGCAAGCCCGCTTCTTTTACCGTCATAGTCGCATCAATCAACGCAGTGCGAACTTTAGCTAGGTCTTTTGCGTCCGTGTAGACAGTAATTTCGCCGTCATCTTCCACGACATCCTCGGCACCAGCATCAAGAACCGTCAGCAGCGCATCCTCGCCCGTTTCGGCAATAACAATCACTCCCTTGCGGCTAAATTGAAACATAACGCTTCCAGCTTCAGCAACGCGTCCACCATTTTTTGTCAACGCATTGCGCACTTCTGGGAATGTACGGTTTTTATTGTCTGTCGCCGTTTCAATAATAATACCAATTCCGCCAGGACCGTAGCCTTCGTATGTCGCCTCTTCCATAACCGCAGCATTCTTGTCGCTAACGCGGTCAATCGCACGTTGGATATTTGCATTCGGCATATTCGCCTGCTTAGCAGTTTCAATCGCTAAAGCGAGCGCTGAGTTCATCGTTGGATCAGCACCACTACGCGCCGCAATCGCAATTTGATTGCCAATTTTCGTAAAGATAGCTCCTCGCTTAGCATCTTTGGCGCCTTTTTCACGCTTGATTGTTGACCACTTACTGTGTCCTGACATATAGGAATCTCCATTAATTAGATAGGGTATTTTTCCTATTATAACAGATAAGGAGACGCTCGTCACCAGCAACCGTTCGTCACCAGTTTATTCCACGATATTACTCTCGCGCAAATTATACTTGGTTTTATGTGACATATACAGGCATGCGAATGCAAGCATTGCATACATACCCACCACCGCCGTCCATCCAATTTCAAGACTTGATTGCGCCCATGGCAGATCCGCCATATAATTTGCAACGCTAATCATATACTGCAATAGCAAATTAACTGGCATGCCGATCAACCAGGCCAATGCTGGCGCTACCAACGCTAAAATCCCCGTTACGAACGTCATAAACATCGCAAGTGGTACGAGCGGAAGAACTAGCAAATTTGCAATAATTGCGACATTAGAAAACTGTCCGAACGCGAAAATTAAAATAGGTAATGTTGCAATTTGCGCACTAATGGTCTCGCCCAAAATTTGACGGAATAGACCTGGATTTTTCTTTCCAAATAAATAACGCTGCGCAAGTGGCGCGATAATCATAACGCCAGCAAACGCAGCGAAGCTTAGCTGCCAACCCAGATCACCCCATCCAAAACTTGGGTTAATTAATAAGGTTATTGCGGCAACAAAAGGCAGCAAGACGAGCGGATGGAACCTACGCCCGTAATACCACGCCAGCAAACTTAATCCGGCCACAAGGCCTGCGCGCGACATACTAGGGCTCATTCCTGTGACCGCAATGAATGCGACAATCATGCTCCCTGCTGTGAGTGCAGATAGGTATTTGGATATCTTCACAAATACCCTTCGGGCTAACCGAACAAGAATGGTCAAATTATAGCCGCTCGCGACGATAACGTGCGTCAGCCCCGCAATCTGCAGCGCCTCACTCAGTTCTGGCGGCAGAGCACGCCGCTGACCGACCAGATAGCCGATCCCCAGACTCGCCTGTGGTTCGGGGACGGCAGTACGCACGCTATCAGCAAACTGATCACGTATTTGGCGCGCCACATCACCCGGCTGCGGCCGCTCCAACTTAACTAGTGATGCTCGGTACATGCTCCCTGAAAAATTACCAAACCCGTCGGCCAGCCGCCCCTCGACAGTAACGATATCTCCACGTTTAACATCAGCATCCGCCGTCGTACTCACCCAAACATTACCGCTAAGCTGCAAATTGCCCACGGACATAACATCGAGCCGCAGTACTTGCTCGTCATTCTTTCCTAAATCAACGTCTTCACTAACTTTTCCCCGCAATGTCTGTTGATGACCGATGAGCTGTTGATATGGGGATAGCTGCCGGAGCGTTATGTCGCTGCGCCACAGCCCGATTAATCCTCCTGCAACAAAAATCATAGGGATCACATACCGTCGTTGCCGCCAAACCCCCAGTATCAAAAGTACGAGCGCTATCAACAGCCAAGCAACCGAACCAAATGTTCCACTCTTCACATACGGCAAAGTCACAACACCACCAATAATTCCCATGCAAAAAATGGCGATCAGCCATGATAAGTGAACTTTAGCTCGCAGTTGCCAAAAATGCATGTGGCCAGTATGACATATAACCACCGGTCAATGAATAATTACTACGGTAGTATTAATACGCACTGTGTCACGACATTACCTTCGTTGCCACCAGTTGCACCGGCGATACCACATGACTGATTCGTGCCTTTTAGATAATAGACAATTCGGGGCGAGGTATTAGTCGAATACAGTGCGCCAGCCCGCATATTATTTGTAATCCCAATCGAAAATAGACTTGTTGCGAGTGTTGGCTTAGACTGAATTACTGTTGCTAAATTACTATCAAGCGTGCTGTTTGTATAATGTGTTCCGCTATCACCTTGCCAACATTGATCAGCCGGATAGCCCGCACCCAGGCAGCCTCCAGCAGTCGGGTAGGCCGAGTTGATTGCATGATAACTGCGTAGTGCTTTGTTATAGGTCTCGACGCCAGTAATTACCTGGGTATTGCGAGCTCGCTGCTGAATGCCATTATATGCAACGATCGAAATGGCAGCTAAAATGCCAATCACGACGATGACGATCAGCAGCTCAACAATAGTAAAACCTTTTTGTTTTTGAAACATTTCTTATGTTTAGTATA